>NZ_JBXWTO010000004.1:0-234399 GCF_057319415.1 Asaia sp. A2 | reverse complement strand
CCGGAGGAAACAGCGCCCGATCTGCCCAAAGCGCAGACCAAAAGTCACCCCAGGAGCCGTCAGTCAGAATGACAAAGCACTAAATCACCAGCCAGCTCCATCAACCAACGGTTCTTCGATCTCTCCAGGTTTGATATTTGGACAGAGCCTATCCGAAAGCCAGCGCCCAGAGCGCAAGGAGCAGGCCCAGAAGCGAGATCATGAAAACCACGGTTCGCACGACAGGCACACCGACGGCATACAGCGGCAGATAGATCACCCTTGCTGCCAGATAGATACAGCTGCCCCATTGCGTCTTCCACCCCGCATGACCCGCAAGCAACGCCGCCAGTAGCGTCGCAAGGAAGAGGGGCAGCGTCTCGAAAAGATTGGCCTGCGCGCGCGCCAGACGTGCAGGTACAGGCTGCAACTCTGGCATCTTGCCGTCTCGTGCACCCATATTCCATTCCGTACCATACTGGCGCGTCTTGGCGGCGCCTGCCCAGAATATGTTCACAAGCGCCAGCAGAACCAGCCCCGCAATGACATAGAATTCGATACGCATGATGAGCGGTCTTTCCTTGAGTTGATGGCTTCGCCGTACAGCACCGGCAGTCGGGAAGTCGGCATATTTCGAACGATTTTTCTGGCAATTCAGGCAGGGATTTGCTTGAGGCTGACCAGCTGGATCTCGTCTTGTCCCTTCTCACCGTGTCGAAAGGCAGATAGCGCTTCGTAAACCCGCATCCTCGCCCGCATGACCGAACCCAGTGGACGATGCGCACTGAGCCCCTGCGACGGGCAGAAAACAAGATGATCCTCAAAGAAGGCCGCGCGTTGGGCATTGAAGGCGTTCTGCACGGGAAAGCTCAGCCTGCCCACTGACCTAAAGGGGGCCTCATCGGCCGACCAGATGACGGAGGCATCTTCGATAGGTTGCGTCTCGGCGTTGTTCCAGAGCTGAACGCGCATGTCGAACACCACCTCATGCCCCCCTCTGCCGGTGCGCAGGTTTTCGGCCAGACGGGAGAGATCGGCAAACTGATCGAACAGGGCTGTAATGCGCGGCAGAATGATCTGTGCCTCACGCGTGGGCACCAGACGGCCTTTCACGCGATCGAACAGCGCAAAACCAAGAGACTGCTCAGCATAGTGCAGCGCCTTGCTGGCAGCGGGTTGCGACACATTCAATGCCTCGGCGGCCTGACGCAGCGAGCCTGTCCGCATAACATAATACACCAGTTCGATGGAGCGCAGGCGCAGTGCCATGATCAGCCCTGCACCCTGTCCGTTCTGTCGATACCGAGCGCACGGGCGGCCTCCGTTGCAATCGCGCGCCGAAGCGCCACCACGCTGTGACCGCCTAAGGGGTGCACACGATTGGTGAGGATCAGCACATAGCTGTCGCTCACCGGATCAATCCAGAGGGACGTGCCGGTAAAACCCGTATGCCCGAAGGAGCGGGGCGAAAACAGGTCGCCGCGCGGTGTGGAATAATGGGTGGCAATATCCCAGCCCAGGCCGCGCAGATCACTCTTGCCGGAAGGCTGCTGCGGCGTCGTCATCAATTCCAGCGTCTCACGACGCAGCGGGAACGTGCTGGCACGACCGGCCAGCCGGTCCAGCAGGGCCTGAGCGTACAGACACATGTCATGCGCATCGGAAAAAAGTCCGGCGTGCCCTGCCACACCGCCCATGCGACGTGCCGTTGGATCATGCACCACGCCACGCAGCATGATGTCCTTTTCGTCGAACTGGGTCGGGGCGATCAGGGTACCCAGCGCCGGGTCGGGGCGATATCCGCTATGGGTCATGCCCATGGGCCCGAGGATAGAGCGGGCGACATAGGTATCGAGCCCGAGACCGCTCAGCTTTTCCACCACCAGCCCGAGCGTGATGTAGTTCACATCACTATAGACAAAGGCATTGCCCGGAATGGTGGCAGGGCGCATGGCCATGACGCGTTTCACCGCCTCCTCCTTGCCCTGCCAGGGCTGGCTCAGATCGATATCGGGGGGCAGACCGGAATAATGGGTCAGCAGCAGGCGTATGGTCAGAGCGCCTTTTCCACCGGCCTGGAAACCGGGCAACAAGGACGAGACAGGCTGATCGAGGCTGAGTCTGTTCTGCTCGACAAGCTGCATGATCGCGAGCGCCGTCATAGTCGGCTTGGTCAGGGAGGCCATGTCAAAGCGCGTATCCCAGCTTTCGGCCTCACGATGGGGAACCAGCGCACGGGCACCATAGACAAAACGGTGAACGACGGCCCCGTGATGCCCGATAGCCAGCACGATACCGGGGCACTGACCGGCTTTCACAGCATCCCGCGCCAGGCGGTCCACCCCCGCAAAAGCAGAGGGCGCCTCACAGCCAGCAAGACCGAACAACGCCACGCCCCCGCACAGCAATGCACGGCGGGGCAGAACCATTTTTGTCTCAGGCTTCGTGATCATGTCGCATCCGGTATGACGGTCCAGTTCGGTTGCGCAACATCACCACACCCTGCGGCATCGTGATAGCCCCGGAATACGGCACAAGCCCTGCCCGTTCGATATGCTGACAGGGCAGATTGCCTGTACTCTCAGCCACTTGAATCGAATGACGTGCGCCGGGTCATAACCTGAGGTTAAGGGTTCGCAGTATCTTCCCAATGGATGCCCCGCCCCATGCCCCCTAGGCTTGACCTGTTGCACGAGAAACAAAGGCAGGGTCCGTGGCGCAGCGTCAGTCCGTTACTGTTATCGGGGCCGGTGTCATCGGTCTTTCGACCGCTTTTGTCCTTTGGCGCGATGGGCATCATGTCACCCTTGTCGAACGTCACGACACCCCCGCCAGCGGGGCCAGCCGGGCCAATGGGGGCCAGCTTAGCTATCGTTACGTATCGCCGCTGGCCAGCCCATCGGCCCCGCGTGAGGCACTGTCATGGCTGGGGCGCCCCGGCTCGCCTGTAGCCTTGCACCCCAATGCCAGCCCGGCACAATGGGTCTGGCTCGCACGGTTCCTGCGGGCCTGCACCCCGGACAGGTTCCGGATGGGCGGCCAGGCTTTGCTGGCTCTGGCCCTCGAAAGCCAGAGCGAACTCGCGACATGGCGCAGCGCGGGTCTGGGCGGTTTCGACTGGGAGAGGCCGGGGAAACTCATCCTGTTTCGCGATCCACGCAGCATGCAGCGCAATGTGGCCAATCTGACCGATCCGCAGAATCAGCGCGTCCTGTCACCGGATGCATGCCTCGAACTCGAACCGGCTTTTGCTGCACTCCGGCCCGGGCTGGCTGGTGGTCTCTTCACGAAGGGCGAGGAGGTGGCCGATTGTCATGCCTTCTGCCTGAAACTAATCGAGACCATGCGCCAGTCCGAACGCTTCCGGCAGGTTCAGGGCGAGGCCAGTCTGTCACGACGGGGCACACGCTGCATCGTGCATGTCGACAACAGGGCTTTGCCCTCGCGTCTGGTCGTGCTGGCAGCAAGGCTGGGGTCAAGAGCACTGGCGCGCCAGATCGGGCTTACCCTGCCGCTCTATCCGTTGCAGGGTTATTCGCTCACCCTCACGCCCGCTCCAGGCCATCTGCCTGCCGTCAGCGTCACCGATTATGACCGGCGCGTGGTCTATGCCCGCCACGGCGCAAGACTGCGCATCGCTGCGATGGTCGATATCGGTCGGTCGGGCCCGCGGGCCGATACGAACAGGATTGCGCAGCTGCGTCACCTCGCGCAGGAAGCCCTGCCCGGCGCAGGCCCTTATGAACAGGCCGAAAGCTGGATTGGCCAGCGTCCCGCCACGCCGGATAGTGTGCCGATTATCGAACGCGGCCCGTGCGAGAACCTGTTGCTCAATGTCTGTCACGGGGCGCTCGGCTTTACCCTGGCCGCCGGATCGGCCCGCCGGATTGCAAGGCTCGCTGCCCAGACCACGTAATACGTGGTGCTACGCCCTCACTCCCATAACCCTCGCTCTCGACCAACAACATCCTTGGAAAGGACAAGCGCCATGCCCTCTTCCCCCCTCACAGGTCGGCGCGCCCTGCTGCACGCCAGCGTCTGTGCGGCTCTGGCTGCCTGCCACGCCATGCCCGTGCGAGCGCAACACCTGCCTCCATGCAGGGTCTTGAAGGATTGAAAGCCCCGGTCACCGTCATTGAGGATCAGTGGGGTGTCCCTCATGTACGTGTAGAGACGTTATGGGATGCCTTCTTCGCCAATGGCTATCTGATCGCCCGGGATCGCTTGTGGCAGCTCGATTTTGGGTACCGGCAATCGATTGGTCGACTGGCAGAGGTCTTCGGCCCCGATTTCGTTCCTTCCGATCAGGCCGAGTGGGCGCAATACGACCCGACTGTACGCGATGCCGCTGGCGCCTATGTTGCCGGGATCAACGTCTTTATCCGCACCCTGACCGACAAGGAGAGGCTCCCGCCGGAATTCGCGCTTTATGCCTATCGGCCTCTGGAATGGTCACTGGATGACCTGATCCGCATGAGGGCCGAGCCCACAGGCAACACAGCGCTTGAAATCAGAAGGGCGCGTCTTGCGGCGAGGGGCGAGGCACTCTTCGATCTTGATGGCTTCATCACCCCCCGCGAACCCGACAGCCCGCTCGTTGTCCCGCAGGGGCTGGATACGGGCGCCGTGTCACATGACGATCTTGGCGCGCTGGGTGTGCTGCAAAAGCGCCTGCCCCTTGGGGCCATTCATGCCGCAACCCTGCATGGCGATATGGGCCATCGCCGCGCCAATGAGGGCAGCAATGCCGAGTGCATCGCCCCGCATCGCACGGCGATGGGACGCCCCATTCTGGCCAATGACCCGCACCTCTCCTTCGGCGTGCCGGGCCCTCGTTATGTGATCCACCTCACAGCCCCGGGTCTGGATGTGATCGGGGAGGTATGCCGGGAATACCCGGCATCATGCAGGGCCATAATGCCGATATTGCCTTCGGGCGTACCGATTTCCATATCGATCAGGAGGATCTGTTCGTTCTGAACACCCATCCTGATCATCCTGACCGCTACTGGCATGACGGGGCATGGCGGGAAATGACACACAGGCGCGAGACCATCGCCATACGTGGTGCTGCCCCTCAGGAGATCGTGCTGCGCTATGCCGCGTAGGGGCCACTGATTGCACAGGATCTCTCCCGGCGACGTGCCATCGCGGTATCCGCCACATGGCTGGCACAGAGGGCCAATGCCCTGCTTGGTAATATCGGCATCAATCTTGCCAGGGACTGGCCCCAGTTCCGTGCGGCTTTGCGCCATCACACAAGCCCCACCAATTTCACCTAGGCTCAGGACCCATTGATTTTTACAGGGAGTTTTGATTCAGGCTCTGTGAGGAGACTGAAGATGAGCGATCTGTTTTGGCTGACGGACGAGCAGATGGCGCGTCTGGAGCCATTTTTCCCAAGGAGCCATGGCAGACCGCGCGTTGATGACCGGCGTGTATTGAGCGGGATCATCTTCGTGAACCGCAATGGACTGCGCTGGCGGGACGCTCCGCGAGAATATGGGCCGCATAAGACGCTCTATAATCGCTGGAAGCGGTGGAGTGCTGCGGGGATTTTTGTCCGTCTGATGGACGGCCTGGCGGCTGGCAGAGCGGACAATCAGACGATCATGATCGACGCGACGTACCTGAAGGCTCATCGTACGGCCTCGAGCCTGCGGATAAAAAAGGGGGCTCAGGCCGCCTGATCGGGCGGACCAGAGGCGGCATGAACACGAAGCTGCACGCGGTGACGGACAGAAATGGCCGCCCGATCAGGTTCTTCATGACAGCAGGCCAGATCAGTGATTACATCGGGGCCGCTGCCCTGCTGGACGATCTGCCCGCTGCAAGGTGGCTCCTGGCCGATCGCGGTTATGATGCCGACTGGTTCAGGGACGAGCTGGAGGGAAAGGGGATCAGACCCTGCATTCCAGGCCGGAGATCTCGCACGACGCCCGTGAGCTACGACAAACGCAAATACCGGCGCCGCAATCGTATCGAGATCATGTTCGGCCGGCTCAAGGACTGGAGGCGCGTCGCCACACGCTACGACAGATGCCCGACCGTGTTCTTCTCAGCCATCTGCCTCGCCGCTACCGTCATGTTCTGGCTATGAGTCCTGAGCCTATGCAGACCGGCACGGTAATATCGGCTGGCAGGCTGCTGGCGGGCTTCCCCACCGCCGCCCGCATCATGATGGCCTCATGCCTGCCCCCGGCGATGGAAGTTTCGACTGGCTGGGATTACGCCCGCTGGAGGATCTGCCCCACCAGTTCAATCCGGCCAAGGGCTGGTTCAGCACCTCCAATGAAATGAACCTGCCAGAGCCGCCGGGTTTCACCATCAGCCATGAATGGAGCCCGCCCTATCGCCATGAACGGGTGGAGCAGGTGCTCGATGCCACCCCTCGGGCCAGCCTGGCGGACAGCATCGCTCTGCAGCACGACACGCTTTCGCTTCTGGCGCTGCGAATGGTCGCGCTGCTACCGGAGCATGACGCGCGTGATACGCTCTCCCGGTCCGCGCTGACTCTGTTGAAAAACTGGGATGGTCATGTGACGGCCAGCAGTGCCGCAGCAGCGCTTTACGAAGTCTGGGTGACCCGGCTTGGCAAGGCTCTGCATGAGCGCTTCATCCCCTCCGGACTCAACGATCTTCTCGCAGCCGAACTCAGCCCCATGACGCAGCTTGGTCTGCTGGAAAACGCCCGGAATTTCGGTGGCACGTCACCAGAGCAGCGCCGCGAGATGTTCATGCTGGAACAACTCGACCGGGCCTATGCCGAATGTGTTTCGCTGATGGGGCCATTGCCCGCTGCCTGGCAATGGGGGCGCCTGCATAGTTTGACCCTGCATCATGCTCTGGAAAACGACCCGGCCATCGCCGCCAGTTTTCCCTCGCCGGGTGGTCCTGGTTTTGGTTCCGGCGGTGACCACTACACCGTCATGGCGCGGTGGTACGATCCCGGTCATGTGAAGGACAACCCCTATGCCGTAACGGGCGGGGCGAGCTTCCTGATGGTTTGCGATGTAGGCGCATGGGATAATTCGCTCTTTCTCAATTTCCCCGGGCAATCAAGCAATCCGGCCTCGCCCCATTATGCCGATCTGTTTTCGCCCTGGTACAAGGGCGAGATGCAGCGCTTGCCTTTTTCCCCTGCCCAGGTGGATCGCCTTGGCGTCAAACGCGCGCTTCTGACGCCCAGAGGGTAAGATTTGCTCCGCGCCATGTAGGCAGGGCTTTTCAGAGGCGTGAGAGCCACGAGGTTGGCGGGCGCGGATAGGGCCAGTTTCTAGCCTGAAAATACGCGGCCAATCGTTCGTCGATGCGATCTGTCGTCTGCTGAGCCTCCTGCGCCAGCCCCTGACGCAGGGTTCCGGGGACACCCAGCAACGGCCCTGCCATATGCACGGCTGTCCCCGCTGCAGACGCAGCCGACGCCACGCCAATACCTGCCCCCGGCATGGCGCCCGTGGTGCTGGTCGTGACGAAGCTCAGCAAAGGCGTGTGTCGACTGCCCGCCTCCGCCAGAACGGTCCTGACCTGAAGCTCAGCCTTGCCCGCACCATAGCCGATCAGCAGGCGCGCCACGGTGCTTCCGGGCCGGATTTTGGTCAGCGTGCAGGTCAGGGTCATATCGGCGGGCTGTCCCGATGCCACCACAGCAAGATGACGGGCAGACAGCATTTTCTGCAAATCGTTCATCAGTGCCACCCGGGTTGTCGCCACGGCTGCGTCATGACGCCGGGCACGATCGGCCTTGCGGGGCGGCACGCTCTCATCATCGATCACGAGGGTAATCTGATGGGGTGGCAGTAGGAAAGGATCACTGGCCGTGACTTCGGACGCCACATGCGTTCCGGCGCAGCCAGCCAGCAGGAGAAGGGGCAGCAGGATGGCGAGCCATTCCCGCAGCGTCCTGAGACACATCTTTACGGTATTCATGCAGCCAGTATCGCCAGCGCGTCGCTGGCCCGCTAACATGATCAGGGCATGTACCAACAGGATCGGGCCATAATGGGTATAAACGCACCCCTGCTGATCGACCGTATCGGAAGCGAGGCTGATCTGTTTCTCGACCGCGATCGTGATCGCACTGAGAGTATTGCCCTTCATCGGCACCCGCACGGTGAACTCGGTCTGATAAGGCGGGGGCATATTGTTACGGCTACCGAACAGGCGCGATGGATGATCCCCGCCGGTCAGGCCTACTGGGTTCCACCTTACATGACCCATGGTGGCGACATGGCCGGGGTCGATGGGTGCCGGCTCTATATCTCCGCTTCTCTCGCCCAGGCGCTCATGCCGAGCGAACCTGCTGCCCTGACCGCGACACCTCTGATGGAAGCGCTGATGTCACGTTGGGAGCGCGATCTGCAGGCCCCCTGCCTCGTGCGCCCGATTGACCATCATCTTCTGGCCGTCATGCGTGATGAAATTGAAAGCAATCTTGCGAGCCCCGTACTTTTGCCCATGCCGCGTCATGCCCTGACTCGCGCTGTGCTGTCGGAGTGGGCCCGCCATTGTGAGGAAAAACTGTCGCTCGATGAGCTTGCATCGAAATGTGGTCTGTCCCGGCGGAGCTTCACGCGTCGTTTCCATGCCGAAACCGGCTTGTCGCCGGGGGCATGGATGCAGATCGCCCGCATTATACGGGGCTGCCAGCTTCTGGCAGCCGGACTACCAGTTACCGAAATTGCGCTCATGCTTGGTTATGAAAGCGTGACGAGTTTTGTCACGTTGTGTCGGGCCCATACCGGGTTCAATCCGACAACACTCAGGCAGAAGATCTGAAAGGCGACCTGCCGTGATACCTGCCGTGATATTGGATCAGGGGGAGAGAGTTCTCCCCCGCCCATATCCCGTCCGATCAATACGGGATGACCTGTCAGAGGCGGCCCATAAGGATAAGAATCAGCAGAACAAGAACAATCAGTCCGACGCCGCCGCCAGCGCCATAACCGGTCCAGGCCGTGCCATACCAGCCGCCATAGCCCCCGAATGTGCCGAGCAGAAGAAGAACGATGATGATGATGACAATGAGATTCATGGCGAGCCCCTGTGATCGGTAGCCTTGATTGCGCCACCGTAATCCTATCACGCCCAAAAGGGTGGCAAGTTCACCCTATGATCCGGCACATCCCATATTTTAGGTTTCCCGGGCATTCCTGCCACAGCTGTTACATGATTGCTGGAAGAGAAACACATCGCGCACAGCGCATCCCAGGCTGCGTCTCCCAATCATGACAGTGCTGGTTTACCTGTTTCAAGGCCGCAACCGGAACGTTCGTTAACGCCTCCCTGCGTCACAACGCCCCTTTTCCGGAATAGCCATACTGCTGAACCGTGCGCCCATATCGGTGTGGCCGTGCATCGGCGTGCGTCCGGATAAATGTCACTGACCAAGGCTCACCCTCGCTCCCGAGTTTCGCCTGGGCGGCCCGTATCCTGCGGTATTTCTCCTATGAGATTCCTATACGGCATGAGGTCTCTTCCTCTGTCATAACTACGCCCCCGGCGGGATAACGCTCCCCTCACTCTGGGAGCTTTACCTATGCTGGACAGTCTCTACTGCGCGCTCGGCATGATGGGTTTTGCGCTGTGCCTCGGTTTCATTTCGGCCCGCAAGAGGATCTGACATGACGCCCAACTTCGCTCTGGCGGGCCTCGTGACCCTGTCTGTCAGGTCCCGTGTTTTGATGGTGTCGTTTCGCGAGCATGGAAGCCCTATGGGACAGATACGTCATGGGAGCCCACGACCATGTACACAGTGCGAGCAGCAATACAGGGATCGCAGCCGTCGCTCCCGACGCTGAGCGAGGCGTCAGGCATCGTCCCGGAAACCATTGTGAAATAGCGAAAGCATCGGACGGTTGCGGATCAGAAAACCGGCCCCAAGAAATGGCGCTCAACAGTCCTTTCCGAGACGGACAAGGCGATATTGTAGTGTTTCGACGCCATACATTGCTGCCGAGGGATGACTGCCCTTGTCCCCTGCAAGCCAGCATTCCCTATCTGACATATTCGGCTCTTCATCGCTGTGTTTAGCGTCACGAGATCTCACGGCTGCCAGCCATTGAGGGAGACAAGCCCCAACGACAGCACTTCAGACGCGACCCGATTGGGTTCTTCCATCTTGATATCGCGGAGGTCCAGACTGCTCAGGGCAAGCCCTATCTCGTCATTGCCATCAACCGGACCAGCAAATTCGTTGTCACACAACTGGTCGTAAAAGCCGACCGGAAGACGCCTGAAAATATCTCGAACGTTTCCCGAGCGTTATTTCTTGCCTGTAAACCCGTCCTCTCCCAAGCCGGTTTATATCTTGCGCCCCCGTCCGAAAAACAGGGATGACCTCTGTCACCGTGACCAACATCGGCTACCGTCTGGTGCACGGTGAGTAACAGCACTATCCACGTCGTTCGGAGCGATATCAGTGTCACGACAGTGACAGACGCTCACAAAAAATGTTTCACCAAAAATTTTCCTATTAATGCAATTATAAACAAATATGACTCACTACATTGATTATTATCTTTCTCGCAGGACTTGCCGAGCCGAATACTCCCTGCTGCTGCCCGGTCTCAAGATAGACATCTTTCTGCCATTAATCTGTCGTTAATTAAGAATTGACTCTCATAACGTTTTTGTGACCAGTTAACGATGCGCTGGAGGAATGTAACGCCACCAGGGCACGAGACACGGGATCATGATGCGTGACGGAGCAGTAACGTTCCTGCCATGCCTCATGACGAAATCATTCGAGGGTGACATGGCAAACAGGTTCCGAAAGAGAGCGATGCTCAATCTGTTGCTGGCCGGATCGATGGTCGCAACATTCACCAGCCAGGCGGCTTTTGCCCAGCTCAACCCCGACGCCCTTCGTGAGGCGTTCCGCGTTGCGCCCCGCCCCGGCATGATGCCGCATGGCGCAAAACTGTATCCGGGCAGTTCGCTGAATGGCGTGCCCGGCTTCCCGTTGCCCACCATCCACACCCAGAAAGCCTACGACCCGCAGGACAGCTTCACGGCACGATGGACGCGTGCCGATGCCATGCAGATCAAGGCCCAATCCGACACCTCGGCCGGTGCAGGCAAGAATTCGCTTCCCGAGCAGCTCGTCATGCCTGATGTCCCCGCCGATTTTCCGGCAACCAACCCTGATGTTTGGGTCTGGGACACCTGGACGCTCATCGACAAGAAAGCCAATCAGTTCAGCTATAACGGTTGGGAAGTCATTTTCTGCCTGACCGCCGACAAGAACGCCGGCTATGGCTTCGATGACCGTCACACCCATGCCCGTATCGGCTATTTCTACCGCCGCGCAGGCATCCCGGCGAGCCGTCGCCCGACCAATGGGGGCTGGATCTATGGTGGACACCTGATTCCAGAAGGGGCGCAGGAACAGGTTTTTGCCGGAACGACCTATACCATCACCGCCGAATGGTCCGGCTCGATGCGTCTGCTCGACCCCACGAGCAACAAGGTGTCGCTGTTCTATACCGATATGGCATTCAACCGGAATGCAGCGGGTCAGGATATCACCCCCTCACAGGCGGTGATCACCCAGAGCCTTGGCCAGATCCATGCCGATTTCAACCATGTCTGGTTTACGGGCTTCACGCAGCACACGCCGCTTCTGCGCCCCGACGGCGTTCTCTATCAGAATGGCGCACAGAACCCGTATTACAACTTCCGCGATCCGTTCACTTTCGAGGACCCCCAGCACCCCGGCACCAACTACATGGTGTTTGAAGGCAACACGCCCGGTGAGCGTGGGCTTGCCAACTGCACGGCCGAGGATCTGGGTTATCGCGCCAATGACCCACACGCCGAGACCGTTCAGCAGGTGCTGAACACGGGTGCATATTACCAGAAGGCGGCTATTGGTTTGGCAGTCGCCGAGAATGGCTCCCTGTCGAAGTGGAAGTTCCTGTCGCCGCTGATCGAAGCCAATTGCGTAAACGATCAGACCGAACGTCCCCAGATGTATATCAAGGACGGAAAGTACTACATCTTCACCATCAGCCATCGCACGACCTATGCGGCCGGTGTGGACGGACCTGACGGTGTCTATGGCTTCGTCGGCAATGGCATCCGCAGTGATTTCCAGCCCATGAACTACGGAAGCGGGCTTATGCTCGGCAACCCGACCAACCTGAATATTGCGGCTGGCACCGACTACGATGCCAATCCGGACCAGAACCCGCGCGCCTTCCAGTCCTACTCGCATTACGTCATGCCGGGCGGGCTCGTGGAATCCTTCATCGACACGGTTGAAGGACGTCGTGGCGGTGCGCTGTCACCGACCGTCAAGGTTCGCATCCGTGGCGATGCGTCGATTGTCGACACACGCTATGGCAATAACGGTCTTGGTGGGTACGGCGATATTTCGGCCAATCGCGCCGATATCAATATCGTCGGTTTCATTCAGGATCTGATCAGCCAGCAAAAGCAGATCGGCCCGGATGTGAATGCCCGCATGAAAGCCTTCCTGACCACACAACAATAAGCGTCCGGTGATCGGCCTGCCCCGCGCAGGCCGATCACTTTCCTTTGGGTATCCTCAGCTCCGGGTGATGATGTCACAGCGCCATAAACGGTTTTTTCCTTGCGCAATACTTTGCGCGCTCTCCGGGCTCATCGCGCCTCTGGCGGCCATGACTGCCTGTCCCGCCGCTGCGCAGGCTTCAAAGCCAACAGGCAATAGCTCGAGTACCGCGAGCGAGACCCCGCAATGGCGTCCCGCCCTGCATTTCTCTCCTCGTGCGCACTGGATGAATGACCCCAACGGGCCGTTCTGGCTGGATGGGACATGGCATCTTTTTTATCAGTATAATCCGGATGGTATGGTGTGGGGTCATACCTCATGGGGCCACGCGACCAGCCATGACCTTCTGCACTGGCATGAGGAACCCGTTGCGCTCGCTGCTTCGCCCGGGCGTGACATGTTTTCAGGGTCAGTTGTAGTGGATCGAGATAATCGCTCCGGTCTGGGCAAAAACCACATTCCGCCACTGATTGCGCTCTATACCACTGTCTTCTCACAGGATCCGGCCCACCCTGACGGTACGCAGGCACAGTCACTTGCCTATAGTCTTGATCGCGGCGCGACCTGGGAGCACCACGAGCGCAACCCGATACTGACATTGTCTCCGGACTCACGACAATTCCGTGATCCGTCAGTGATCTGGTACGCGCCGGGACAATACTGGGTCATGACGACCGTCGTCGCCGATGCGCAGGTGGTCAAGCTCTACCGCTCCCGCGACCTGAAGCACTGGGATTTTCTGAGTGATTTCCAGCCGAACGGTTATCGCAAGCCCGGCATGCTGTGGGAGATGCCCACTCTCGTCCCGCTCGATCTTGATGGAAACCGTAAGGACACCCGCTGGGTGATGATCGTCAGCGTCAATCCCTGGAGCATTGCCGGGGGATCCGGGGTAGAATATTTCACAGGCCGCTTTGACGGCACGAAATTCACAGCCGATCCTCTCCCTCCTGAAGGGGCCGACCCATCGGCCTATCACTGGCTCGATCATGGAGCCGATAATTACGCGGCCATACGCATTGCCAACACGGCAGGTCTGTCGCCCCGCCTGATCAGCTGGATGAGCAACTGGGATTATGCTGACAAGCTTCCTACCGCACCCTGGCGGGGCCAGATGACCTTGCCGGTTGCGCTTTCGCTCAGGACACTGCGTGGCAAGCCGCATCTTTATCAGATTCCGACACCTGAATACGACGCGCTCATCGCCCGCTCTCCCTCCCGCAGCTGGGCAGGTCATACGCTGGCCGCAGGTGGGGTCTGGTCCCTCTCCGTGCAGCACGAGGTAGAGGATATTTCATTGACCCTGCACAGCGACGGCAAGGGGCAGGCAGGCATTACGGTGCGTCAATCTGAAGATGGTCAGGAAGGGACGCGCATCAGCTATGATTTTGCCCGTCACCTGCTGTCGCTGGATCGCTCCCATTCCGGAGTGACCGATTTTTCAGGCAAGTTCAGTCCGATCCACATTGCCTCATTGCTCCCGCACAACAACACCATCACCCTGCGCCTCGTGGTGGACCGTTCCTCTGTCGAGATTTTCGCCAATGACGGCGAGTTACGGATGACGGGTCTGATCTTCCCCCATGAAGGCAGCACGCACATCTCGCTGTTTGCGCAGGATGCCCCGGCATGGGTCGAGACCCTGCACGTCACCGGGCTTGATCATTGAACGGACGCTCAATGATCGCCATTCTGGAACAGAAGGCGTGCCGCACCCAGCACGCGCTGCTGGTACGCCAGATTGAGCGCGATGGTATGGGAATGGTAATTTCCGACCGCTCGCATGAGATCACCATGAGATTCATTGAGATAGAGGCGCATGATGGCCCCCGCTGCGCTGATATTGTAACAGGGCTGGGTCAGCAGATTGCGGTAAACGCTTTGCGGCGTAGCATGGGTAAACTGCGCAATAGGCCCAAGCCACAACGTGTTGACCTGCATCACGCCGAGGTCATCCGTTCCGTTACTGTTATGACGCACCATGCCATTGCGACCATTTTCCACCCCCAGAATTGCGGGAAGAACCCTGGGTGGCAAATGGTACAGGGAAGCAACAAAAATCATGCAGCTCGCATACGCCACGGCCATATTGCGCTACACTCCTCCCTTATTCAGGGCTTTTCATATCGGACACATTATTGATGCGCCTTTTTGACACGCTAGCACAGCCCCGTTGCGCCAAAACAGGCGAATGGCCCGTCCGGACCACGCAGCGGCCCGACCAAACCGAAGGCAAAGATATCGGCGTTCCCTCCGATACCGACGAGGCCGGGTTCACGCTGCTCGAATTGCTGGTGGTGATTGCCATTCTCGGTTTGCTGATCGGTCTCGTCGCCCCCGCCGCATTGCGTCAGTTGGGTGGCGCGCGCAATTCCGTCGCTCATCAATCCATTCAGCGGCTAGGCGAGGTTCTGGATCTGTATCGTCTCGACACAGGAAGCTACCCCAGCACTGAAGACGGGCTGCACGCGCTGATCGAACGCCCGCAGGACGCCGAGAACTGGAACGGGCCTTACCTCAAGGACAATGCTGATCCCAAGGACCCGTGGCACCACCCTTATATCTACAGCAACCCCTCGGAACGACCGGGCCATGATTATGACCTCTGCTCAAAGGGCGCTCATGAAGCGACGAGCGATCGCGCTGCCATGATCTGCAATCCCTGAACGCCCCCATGAATTTCGCGCTCCCTCTCCATACAGGCCTCGTCATCGCCTCGCCGTTCATCGGGTCCTTTCTCGGTGTGCTTGCCTGGCGGCTGCCAGAGGGGCGCTCGCCTTTCTTTACCCGGTCACGCTGCCCGAACTGCGATTGCGTGCTTGGCGCCCGCGATCTCATACCGCTGGTCAGCTACGCCATACAGCGTGGCAAATGCCGCTATTGCCAGTCGGCTATCGATGCGTTCCACCCGGCGATGGAAGTCGCGGCCCTGATCGTTGCGGGAGCCGCTGACTGGGCCGTGCATATGGCGCCGGATCGTCTCGACCTGTCGCACCTCATGATTCAGGGATGCCTGTTTGGCTGGTGGCTGCTGTTGCTCGCAGCCATCGATCTGCGCAGCTCAACCCTGCCGGATTACCTGACTCTCCCCTTGCTCGGTATCGGGCTCGCCTTCGCAGCGCAGCATGGTCGCGCCGAGTTTCATCTGCACAGTCTGGCTGCCTTGCTGGGCTGGGCCGCATTTGGCGGCGTCGCGCTGCTTTATCGCAAGTTGCGGGCGCGGGACGGGCTTGGCGGTGGCGATGCCAAGCTGCTTGCCGCAGGAGGCGGATGGCTGGGACCATTCATCCTGCCCGAGATCGTGTTTGTGGGCGCTGTCGTGACACTGGCCGGCGTGTGGCTTACGCGAAAAGCCAGCCTCAGCGCACAGACGCGTATCCCGTTCGGCCCTGGGCTCGCCTTTGCCTTGTGGGGCGGCTGGTTGCTCGAAATCATCGGACAGACCTATGGCTGAGCGTCAGCATGACGGCCGTCTCGAGGCGTTAGCTTCCCTGCTGGTCGACAGAGGATATTGCGACCATCGAGGGCTGGACCGCGCTGCACGTGCCGCAGAGCAGAGCGGTGGTCGCCTCGACCAGATCCTGCTGCAACTGGGTCTGGTATCAGAAGCGCTCATGGCCAGAACCTATGCTGAGTTGCTCGATATTCCTCTTGCGGGTGCTGACCATTATCCGGCTGATCCGGTTCTGACCGGGCAGCTCAAGACACGTTTCCTGCGTGATGCGCATGTTGTGCCGCTCTCGTTGGAGGGAAACACGCTGGCTCTCGCCATGCGCGACCCGCTGGACAGTTTCACGCCTGCGGCCCTGCAGGCGGCGACGGGACTGACCATCGCAACCCATGCCGCCCTTCCAGTCGAGCTCGAAGCCGCGCTCGACCGCCTCTACCCGGATGAAAGCCGCGAGGCGGAACCCGAACAGGCAGAGGGCAATGCTCTTGAAGACGACGCCGAACGGCTGAAGGATCTGGCTTCGGAAGCACCCGTGATCCGTCTGGTCAACCAGATCATCAATCGTGCGGTCGAGACCAGGGCTTCGGATATCCATATCGAGCCCTTCGAGGACAGGCTGCGTGTGCGCTATCGCTATGACGGCATCCTGCATGAGGCGGAAACACTGGCGGCCCAGCTTGTGCCCGCCGTGCTCTCACGCGTGAAGATCATGGCGCGCCTAGATATTGCCGAACGACGCCTGCCCCAGGATGGACGGATCAAGCTTGCCGTGCGTGGGCATGAAGTCGATTTTCGTGTGTCCACCATTCCGTCTCTCTATGGCGAGACACTGGTCCTGCGCGTTCTCGACCGGTCGGGCGCGGTCTTCGATTACGCCACGCTGGGGCTGCAACCCGGCATTGTCGGGGGCTTGCGCAAGCTTCTCGAGCGGCCCAATGGCATCGTTCTGGTGACCGGGCCAACCGGATCGGGAAAAACCACAACACTCTATACGGGCCTGTCCGATCTCAATGCCGTCACGCGCAAGATCGTCACGATCGAGGATCCGATAGAGTATCAGCTTGGCGGCATCAATCAGGTGCAGGTCAAACCGCAGATCGGACTGGATTTCGCCGCCCTGCTGCGCGCCATTTTGCGTCAGGATCCCGATGTGATCATGGTAGGCGAGATACGCGACCGGGAGACAGCCCAGATTGCCGTGCAGGCGGCTCTGACGGGGCATCTGGTTCTGTCCACACTGCACACGAATTCAGCATCCGCCGCCATCATACGCCTGCGCGACATGGGGGTAGAGGACTATCTCATGACCGCAGTGCTGCGTGGTGTTCTGGCCCAGCGCCTCGTGCGTCGCCTCTGCCCTCTATGCAAGACGCCCTACACGCCACCTGCGGCTCTGGTTCAGGAATTGCAGCTTGATCGTTTTGCCCCGGGGGAGCCTATCACCCTTCATCATGCGGCAGGTTGCGCTTCCTGCCGCCATACAGGCTTCAAGGGCAGGCTTGCAATCGCAGAACTGCTCGAACCCGATGAGGCCATTGAAAAACTCGTTTTCGAGAAAGCCGATCATCTCGCGATAGAACGTGCAGCCGTCGCAGCCGGCATGGAAACCCTCTTTGATTCCGGCCTTCGTGCAGCCGTCGATGGCCATACCACCATCGAGGAAGTCATGCGTAGCGTGCGCGCTGTCGGTTGAGTGTGGCGAGCGCAGCCCTTTCATGACAGAATTCCTCTACAGGGTCATTGACCGGCAGGGCACCCCGCAACAGGGCATCCTCATGGCCGACACGCAGGAAGACGCTGTCGCGAAATTGCGACGCCAGGGCTACATGCCCATTCATGTCGGTGTCGCGGAGAAAGGCGCAAAAGGGCGCACGAGGTTTGCGCCCGCGTCTGGCACAGGAACCATGCAGCGCTCTGGCGCGCAGGGCTTCAGCCTGAGGCGACACGGCGTAACGCGCGTTGAGCTGGCCAATCTGACACGCGAACTCGCTGTCATGCTCGATGCAGGGCAGGATATGGATCGTGCCCTGCGTTTTCTGATCGAGACCACGTCATCCCCCCGCATAGGTGGCGTCCTGAAAAATGTTCGGGACAGGGTCCGTGACGGACAGGCGCTTCATTCGGCACTTGCCACGAGCCGGGGTGGTTTTCCCCCGCTCTATATCGGCATGGTGCGGGCGGCTGAGGCCACGGGAGATCTGGCCCCCACCATGGAACGGCTCGCCGGGTTGCTCGAGCGCGAGCGCGCGCTGATCAGCACCGTCCAATCGGCCATGATCTATCCCGCTATCCTCACCCTGACGGCTATCGGATCTGTCACGTTGCTGCTCACGAAGGTCCTGCCGCAATTCACGCCGCTTTTCGAGCAGAATGGCGCGACCCTGCCGGCCTCCACGCGCCTTCTGACGGAGGCAGGCGCTGTCATCGGTCATTACGGCCTGGCCATGCTGGTCATCATATTTCTGACAGGTATGGGCCTGCGTCTGGCCATGCAGCGCCCGGCCCTGCGCCGCCCGGCCGACCGCCTGCTGCTTCGTATGCCAGGGCTCGGCCGTCTGGTCTCGGAAATCCTGGCCGCGCGGTTTGCCCGTATTCTCGGCACCCTGCTGGTCAATGGCATTGCCCTGCTTCCGGCACTGGGGATCGTGCGTGACGCGCTGGGCAATCAGGCCGCCAGCGCCGCCATCGAGACAGCTGCCGAAAGTGCACGTTCGGGCGCGGGGCTGTCAGCAACACTGGGCGCCGCTGGCATTTTTCCGACAAGGCTGATCCATCTGCTTCAACTGGGTGAGGAAACCGCACGCCTCGGCCCCATGGCGCTCAGGGCCGCCGATATTCACGAAGATCAGGCCCGCATTGCCATTCAGCGCCTTGTTGCCCTTCTGGTCCCGGCCATCACCATCGTCATGGGTCTGATGGTGGCAGGCATCGTCTCGTCGCTTCTCCTCGCCATGCTGAGCCTGAATGACCTTGCCCAGTAGAGCGCAGGCCGAGTCCGGCTTTACCCTGATCGAGATGCTGGTCGTGCTGGTCATTCTGGGCATGATTGGCGCCATTGTGGTCCAACACGGCGCCTCGCATCCTGCACGGCTCGAACTGCGTAACGCGGCGCGACAGATCGCCGCCCTGATGCGCGAGACCCATGCCCGCGCGCTCTATACGGGGCGTGCCCAGGAGCTCGATATCAACCCGCTTTCCGGAAGCTATGTCTCCACCTCGGCAGCTGCGGGAGCCCTGCCCGCCATTACGATCACGCCAGATACGAGGAGCGTGTTCCGCTTCTACCCGGATGGCAGCGCATCCGGCCCCGTGCTCGGGCTCAGCCGGGGGGCGAGCCGCATGACACTGGGCGTCAACTGGCTGACCGGTGCCATCGAAAGCCACGGCGGATGATGGAGGTGGAGGGCGCGCATCCTTCCTCCGAAGACGGCTTTACGCTCATTGAGGTGCTGATTGCGTTCATTATCGTCGCGCTGGCGCTTGGGGTCGTCTATCGCGGCATGCTGGATGGCGTTGCGGCAGGACACGTCGCCACCGCCACGCGCGAGGCTCTCTCACGGGCGCGGTCACATCTCGATGCCATCGGTCACGGCATGACCCCCGGTGCTTTTACCCAGAGCGGCGAGGACGGACATCATTTCCACTGGCGTGTCACCATGACCCCACTGGAACATCGTGGAGGAACTGTCCTCTACCACGTCACCGTAACGGAATCCTGGCCTGACGCCTTTACCCTTTCCGGCCAGCGCGCCGTCACCCTAAGCAGCCTGTGTTCCGGTCCGGCGGAGGGCACACCATGACCCCGCGCCGTGATGATGCGGCCGGGTTTACCTTGCTGGAGCTGTTGATCGCTCTGGTCGTGTTCTCTCTGGTGCTGCTGGTCCTGCGCCAGGGTTTCGACGCCGCCACGCGCCTGTTCGAGCAGCAACGCCAGACCCTGGCTGCGCAGGATGATCTGGATGCAGTGGACAGGTTTGTAAGGCAGGTGGTTGCCAATGCCGATGCAGGCAATGGACGCGAGGGGCCGCTCCTTGTGGGCACGAACCATCGCCTCACATGGCGTGGCCCCGTGCCCCATGCCCTGCAAACACAGGCTGAGGCAATTTCCGGCGGAGGACGGGCAAACATGGCGCTCTTCGTGGATGACGCGCATCGGTTCGTGCTGCAGTGGTCAGCCTATCGGCATGTGATCGAACCCCCGACGCCTGTGGAACAACGGGTCTTGCTGAGCGGTCTCGAGGGCGTGGAGTGGCATTATTACGCATCCGGGCACTGGAGCCCGACATGGTATGGCAATACCCTGCCCGAGCTGGTGCGCCTGCGTCTCGTGTTCGCGCCGGGCGATGCGCGCCACTGGCCCGATATCGTGGTGGCACCCCGCCTGAATCCTCTACCGTGAAGCTGAAGGAAAAGGAGACATGGTGATGCAGCCTTTCCTTGTCTGGTGGTGGCGCCAGATCCGGGCCGTTTTGCCGGAACGTGTCACGACAGCACTTGCCGCCGTTCAACGCCCGGTGGTTGAGGCCGTCGCCACTGACGACGCCCTGACACTCTATCTGCGCGAGGCGCGCAGCCGGATCATCATCGGAACGCTAGGGCAGTCGGAAACGCTGGATCTTGAGACCAGCGCGCGATATCGCGCCCTGCGCAAAGGCAAGGCACGCCATGCTGCCATCAGGCTTGTTCTGCCGGCAGGGCGCATCATGCAGCGCGATGTCACCCTTCCCCTCGCTGCGGAACAGGACCTCGCGGCCATTCTCGCCTATGAAATGGATCGCCTGACGCCGTTCGATGCCGAGGCGCTTTACTGGGACTTTATCGTACTCAGGCGCGACGAGGCGCTCGGACAGATCATGCTCCGTCTCTCCGTCGTTCCCCAGGCATCGCTACGCCCCTTGTTCGAGCGTCTCCACCTGCTGGAAGCTCATCCGCAAGCCATTGCTGATGAGACCGGAGAGACCCTGATCAGACAGCCTGTTGCGCGTCCTCTCGTGACCCGCCTGAGCGACCCACGTTTTGCATTGCCTCTCGGCGCATGCACTCTTTTCGCCTGCCTTCTGCTGGGTCTATTGTGGCATCAATCGCGTGTTCTCTCAGGATATGAACGCCAGATTGACGCGCTGCGCGGCCCGGCGCTGGAGGCCAGTGCGTTGCGTCGCACGATTGAAGACAGGCGCATGGGCGAAGGGATCGTGAACAGGGCGAGGCAACGCCTTGGTGACCCGATGCAGATCATTGCCGCCCTGACCAATCTGTTGCCTGATGACGCGTGGTTGACCGATCTGAGCCTGAAGCAGGGCCAACTGCTGATTAGCGGGCAATCCCGTGATCCCGCTGGGCTGATACAGGGGCTTGGCACGTCGCCAGTTCTTCGTAATCCGGGCTTTATCGCGCCTGTCACGCGCCTTGCAGGACAAAATGCCAGTGCGTTTTCAATACGAGCGGAAATTGGTCATCCCGTTGGCACACCCCATACCGGAGCGAGACCATGAGGACACGGCTCCCATTAGCGCTGATGCGTCTGTCTCATGATCTGCCAGAAGGGCGAAGGGGACGCGTGCTGGCCCTCATGCTCCTTCTGATGGCGGTCGCCCTTGTCTGGCTGATGATCGTCGGTCCACTGATCGGGTTTTACAGCCAGTACGCCAGCCGCATTGCCCTGGCACAGCAAACGGCGGAGCGTATGGCCCATCTGCAGGAAATCCTGCCCCATTTGCGTCAATCTGCAGCGCACCGTCCGTCATCGGCACCGCAACTGATCGATGGTGCGAGCGACACCATGGCGAGTGCCACATTGCAGGACAAACTGGCGCATCTCGCGAGCCAGTCTGGCATCGAAATCAGCAGCAGCGAGACGCTCGCCCCAATCAGGGAAGGCAGTTACCGGCGCATCGGGTTGCACATCACGCTGTCTGCCCCCTATCCAGCCCTGATTCACTTTCTCACTGACCTCGCACAAGCCTCGCCT
Organism: Asaia sp. A2; assembly: GCF_057319415.1. Lineage (NCBI taxonomy): Bacteria > Pseudomonadati > Pseudomonadota > Alphaproteobacteria > Acetobacterales > Acetobacteraceae > Asaia > Asaia sp. A2. The sequence continues at coordinate 212,466 of NZ_JBXWTO010000004.1, read as the reverse complement.
GCCCTCGTCGTGGACGGGCTTCATCTCCATGCATCCGAAGATGAGGGTCGCAGCGCCGATGCCCTGTCATGCGACATGGGGGTCTTTGCCTATCGTCGTGACATGGCGCTACCGGCCCGTCTCGCGAAGGAAACAGCCCCATGAAAGCCCCCCTGCCCGTACGCGGCGTCATGCTTTGTGCTTTTCTGATGATACCCCGTGCCGGGTTCTGCGCCGGTCCCACGCTAGCCGATCGGGCCACCTGGCAGGACCATAGCCTCGCCCGCCCACTCTTTGCCCCGACGCGACGCCCTTCCCCGACTGGCAATGCCCTGGCTGGTACGCCCCGCCTGACAGGTATTATCGAAAACGGGGGAGTCAGCCGTGCCATTTTCATGATACCGGGTCAGGAACGTGGCGTTATCGTACCGTTGCAGGGTCATATTGGTAACTGGCAGGTTATTGCGATCGGAAAAGGCACCATCACCATTCGCGAGGCCGGTCAGGACAGGCTGATGCGCCCCGATCGTGACCGGTCATCCGCACCGTCAACGCCTGATCATGTTCCTCGAAGCGAAAACCGGCCCGAAACCTTCTCGCGCGATGAGCTCTCGCGTTTCGCCCCTCCTGCCTCATCTGACACTCCTCCACCAGGTATGCCGCAATGATCGTTCTGCCCCGCGCCTTTCCTTCCCACGTTCTGTCACACGGCAGACAGGATGCCCGCAGACAGGCCTCCCTGCGTCTTGGCCTCACTGCTCTGGCCGCAGGCCTGACTCTTGGCCTGACCGGATGCGACAAGCCGGTGCCCAAACCCAAACCCCTTGGGGGTCCGATGCCGCTGGGTGGATTGCAGGATATTCCGCAGGAGGGACGCCTCTCATCGGCCGATCCAACCGGCAAGGCGCGCTACAGCCTCGCTCGCCCGAACGTTCCCACCCTCCGCGGAAGCGGCGACACAGAAGGTATCGGTCAGGTTTCGCTCAATTTTGCCGATACGGATGTGCGCGATGCCGTCTCGCAGATTCTCAACGACATCCTGCACGTCAATTACGCTATCGATCCTGCCGTGCATGGACAGGTGACGCTCAGAACCAGCGAACCCCTGACCAATGCCCAGCTTCTGCCAGCGCTGCAGGTGATCCTGGCGCAGGTTCATGCTGTGCTGGTGCATGGTGACGGCCTGTATCGTGTCGTGCCCAGCCAGTCGGCACCGGGTGCCGCGCAGGGTGCGCTGGCGGGCATGGCTGACAGCCTCTCGATGGGTGGCGACCTGATGGTCCCGCTGCGCTACGCACAGGCCAGTTCTCTCGCCCATGCCTTGCAGCCCTTCGTGCAGGGTGGCGCTCGCGTTGCAGCGATAGACAGCAGCAATGCCCTGATGGTGAGCGGAGACCCTTCGGCCCGCAACGCGCTGGTCGAGGTCATTCATGCTTTCGATGTGGACTGGCTGAGCAGCCAGTCCTATGCGCTTTTACCTGTCGACTCAGGCAATGCGAAGGACATGGCAGGCGCGCTGCAATCAGCGCTGCACGGGGCCGGTAATTCGCTCTCGAAGCTTGTGGACGTCCTTCCCCTTGCACGTGTCAATGCCGTGCTCGTGGTGGCACGCAACGCGCGCTATATCGAGGATGCCAGACGCCTGTTTTCTGTCATCGAGCAGCATCGCAGAGCAACTGTAAGAAGCTGGCATATTTTCTATGTGCAGAATTCAAGCGTCAATGACGTGACCTATACGCTTCAGCAGGCCTTCACCCCGGATAATGTGACAGCCACACCGCCCGGTTCGGGCAACAGCCAGACAGCACAGACCGGCATGGGAGGGGGATTGAATGGGGGCGGCCTGAACGGCGGAGGGCTGACCGGTGGGGGGCTGAATGGGGGCGGCCTTACAGGGGGGGGGCTGGGCGGAGGTCTGGGGGGCACCGGCACGACCACCTTTGGTCAGACAGGGCAGAACACGGCAGCCCCTGCAGGTCAGGCTGGCGGCAATGCGTCTCTCAACAATCCGCTTCTGGGTGGGCTCGACAGCTCAGGCGGCGGAGACCACAATACCGACACACTGCGTATCCTCTCGAACGCCCAGCATAACGCCATTCTGGTTCATGCCACGGATCAGGAAAGCGATACGATCGAGCAGATGCTGCGACGTATCGACGTCATGCCGCTTCAGGTGCGTATCGACGCTGTTGTGGCCGAGGTGCAGCTCAATGATGCCCTGCAATACGGCACGCAGTTCTTCTTCAAATCCGGCGGCATCAATGGCGTGCTGAGCACCAACAGCCAGACCATCACGGCCGGCACACTCGCTACAGCCGCGTTCAGCCACACCCTGCCCGGCTTCATCATCGGCGGGGCAAGCGGTGGCGGTGCGCCGTTTGCTATCGATGCCCTGCAAAATGTAACCACGGTGCATGTGCTGTCCTCGCCTCAGCTCATGGTGCTGGATAACAGGGCTGCACGGCTTCAGGTCGGGCAGCTGGTACCCGTGCAGATCGGCTCGCAATCCAGCACAATCGGAACTTCCGTCTATAACCAGTTCACCTATCAGCCTACCGGCGTAATCATGGAGGTGACCCCCCATGTCAGCCAGAGCGGCCTCGTCACGCTGGATGTGTCACAGGAGGTGAGCTCTGTCAGTTCCAATGCAGCCAGCAACACCAGCAGCGCGGCCAATCCCACTTTCAATGATCGTTCCGTCAATTCGCGTGTGGTCGTGCAGGACGGGCAGACAGTGGGGCTTGCCGGGCTCATCACCGAGAACTCATCCCGCGCCAATATCGGTATCCCCTGGCTCAAGAACATCCCGGTTCTGGGCTTTCTGGCGGGGAGCCAGAACAATAGTCGTCAACGCACCGAATTGCTGATCCTGATCACACCCCATGTCATCCACGACCAGCGCGATGCGGTGAACCTGATGGAGGATCTGCGCGACACCCACCCCAATGCTGCCGATGTACCAGACGAGATGAAGTCGATGCACACGACCGGCAGCGCCGACCCCCAAAAACGCCTGCGCGAGAAACTCGGTCTGGATCGGTGAACACGAGGCAGCCAGCATGGGAAAGACAGGAGCGCGGTTTCGCGCTGGTGATCGTGCTCTGGGCGCTGGCGGGGCTCTCACTATTGACGGCCATGACGATCGCCAGCGCAGGCTCGGCCTTGCGTGAAACACGGCTGCTGCGCGACACGGCCCGTATGGAGACCCTCGCTGAAGGCGGTATCGCCAGCGCAGTCTTTCACGAAAGCGGGCCAATCGCCACACGCTGGCCACTTGATGGCACACCGCATGTCAGCCGGATTGATGGTCTGAAGCTCAGTATAAGCCTCAAAAGTCAGGCCGCTACGATCAACCCCAATACTGCCCCCCTGCCACTTCTCGCTGCGCTATTCGTGGAGTGCGGTGCAACGCCCGATCAGGCGGCAATGATCGCCCGGGAGATGGTGTCATGGCGTCGGCAGGCCCAGGCGCAGGACCCGAATGAGCGACAGCGCTATCTTGCCCTTGGGTTACGCTATCTGCCGCCCCATGCCCCGTTCCAGTCGCTGGATGAGCTCGCGCTTGTGCCCGGCGTGACACCTTTGCTTTTGGCTCGCGCGAGGCCGCATCTCTCGATCGTCCAGCCTGAGGAACTTCACGCCCCGATCTCCGACCCTGTCACCCGACAGGCGCTGGCCCGCGCGAACCTCCCCGCCCTGCCTGCCGCAAGCGGTGACCAGAGGCATGCCGCCAGTTTCGTCGCGACCGTCATCGTGACCGATGGACACGGGGGCGCCTCTTACCGTCAGGCTACACTTTTGTCCGATAGTGGTCTCTCACTGGCACGGATCATAGCAGAGCGACGAGAGAGCGATGAGGCACGCTGACCAAGCATTACAGTTGCACTTTGTTGGGAGTTCCGGAGACCAAGTCCGTCCAGCATATTTGCCTGCAAGCCTATATCGAGCCCGATCCTGGCGGGGCGGCGGGAGCAACCAACTCCGTGCAGATCGAAGGCTACACACAGGGACCACGCGTTCTCCAACAGGATATAGGGGAGTTGCTGCTCAATCCGAGTGCAGAATATACCAATAATCCGATCCCTGATGTCATCGTGAGAGGAGCCGTCGATGCTAATCCGGGGCATTACGAGGTTCTCGACCTTGGCCGCTGGCTCCGTTCGGTCATTCAGTCTCGCGGAAACGCTTGCAGCCTCAAGGATACGAAGTTCGGGGGAGGTGTAGGCGCCGGAATGACTACATCACTGTTCACGCCTGATCTACCGCTGACGGGGAATGTCATCGCGGGTCAGGATACTGGTCGCTATGGTGCGTCCGAGCTTCCTGATGTCACCTTCAACGGTCAGGGCGGTCTCTCGCCCATCCCTCAGATTCGTGGCGCGCTCGGCCTGATTGGGCATCCAGATCCCTCAGTGCTGGTTTATCTCTATGGTGGTGTCGAGACGAGCAGCAAAAGAAGCTATAGCGCCGCCGACAGCATGTAATATGACTACGGGGTGAAAGACCATAATCTCGCTGGCTGCTCCATCGAGTTCGGAATATGCACCGCCCAGACCCGTACCCTGGCTTTCCATGACGGCGGAGGGCTGATGGTATTTCCTTGATGGCACTTACGGCCGCCTTATGGGAGGCGTACAATATAACCATATCCGCAAGTTTGCCTCTCGGGGGTCGGATGGCAAGGGCGGCCCGGTCTATCCAACCACATTCAGCAATATCGTATACGTCACGTCTCGGTATCTGCCTTTCCAGTGAGCCCTGCCCGACCTCCTGCCTCTGCAGAGGGCAAGCTGACTTTTCTTGCAAGGTGAAACCTGCCTTACGGGGGTGCGGCACGTCGCCAGCGTGGTCGCGCTCGCCTTATCGTGTTCGGGTTAAGGCGCATTGCCTCCCTTCTGATGGCAGGCACAGTGAAGGCTGTCCCCTAAATAATCTCCATATCGCGGTTGGTACGTTGGAAACTTAACAACAATATCAAACATGACGGCATGATGCGCGACGTGCTGTTGCCATTGTACAACAGCGTGACATATTCGCAGAATATTACCGCGATACTTCGTCGCCTTTCGCCCGCGGGGATAATAGTGGGGGAGAGCTCTCACCCGGTTGCGTCACGCAATCACCCGGCGAAAGCACTTGTGCCGCACGGTGTAGCGCAAGGAGACGACAGACAAACGGACATGATGTGCCGGATAACGGCGCACAAGCGATGGGGTGTTCTTGATGCCATTTCCCGCAAGGGTGAAGACACGTGCTCTCACCCCCACATGGTCGTGGCGTCTCCTGCTTACCCTGACCGCCGGCACAATGGCCTTTGTCCCGCTTTCTGCTTCGGCGTCCGAAAAGGTCACCGGGCAATCCGGAGCAGGTTTTCAGGACAAGCAGACATCCGGTGCCCTGCGGGAGCGGGAGCAAACCCAGCTGCGGCAACAGCAACGCGAGGCAGAGCAATCGACAAGCGAAAAAAATCGCCTGTCCCGTTCCGTGCCCTCAAAACGCGCCGCGTTGGCTGTGGGCGCGGAGCAGAAAGCGTCCCCTGCAGAGACGATTTTCGTCACCGGCACGCGCCTGACGCAATCACGTCTGACCAATGTCATGGCCGGATCGTCACTGAGTGGCGAACAGATTGGCCGCCGGGGCTATACCGATCTCGGCCTTGCGCTCCTGCGCGAGAACCCTGCCGTCAGCGTGCCTGACAATTCCTCACTCGGCACACAGAACATGTTTGGTGCCGGGCAGTCCTTTGTAAGCCTGCTCAATCTGGGTTCGCAGCGTACCCTCACCCTTGTTGATGGCATGCGCATGGGCGGCGGGGCTACGGCTTCGATCTACGGTGTGGGATCGGGCTCACAGGTTGACGTAAGCACGTTGCCGACCTCGCTCATCAAGTCGGTGGATACCCGTCTGGGCGGTGCTGGCGCAGCTTATGGCGCTGATGCTGTGGCTGGTGTGATCAACTATACGCTCGATGACCATTACAAGGGTGTTTCGCTTGACGGTCAGGGCGGCTGGACACAACAGCTCGATGCGGCGAGCGAGAAGATCGCGTTCAAGGCCGGCACCGGTTTCGATCACGATAAGGGAGGCCTGGTCTTCGATGTCGAATATCGCAATCAGGCCGGTATCATAGGCAGTGATCGTCCGGATGTGTTCGGCGCCAACGCGGCTGTCTATCACCGGCCCGCACTGGGTGAAACATCCCCATACACCTATGTATTGGGTCCGGACCTGCGTTTCATCCAGGCATCGCTCACCGGTATGCCGTCCCTGACCGGCGCCTATGGCGACTTTCCCGTGTATGGCGGCAATTATGGTGCGACCTGGGCTGGCCTCGCTGCCTCCGGCATTGCCAATGCCAATGGTATTCCCCTGACCTTCAGCCAGAACGGCCAGTCGCTCGTGCCGCTCAATGCCGGGACCTTGCTCAAGGGCGACACGGCTCAGGCCGTAGGGGGCGATGGTATCTCCCTGCGCAACTACAACCAGATCGTCACGCCAAACGACAAGCTCAATCTGACCTTGCTTGGCCATTACGATTTTGATCCGCACATCCACGCCCACTGGCAAGGCTGGTACGCACGCGGCAGCGCAGAAAACCAGGTGGGTCAGGGAACATGGAGCAGCACGCTTTTCAACGATGCGCTGACGGCAAATAATGCCGGGCCCTATAGCAGCAGCTATTATCAATACGGTGTCACGACTGGTGCATTCGCTCTGAGCACCAGCAACCCGTTTCTGACAGGTGCCGAACAGAGCACGATCAAACAGGCTCTGGCCGAAAACGGCCTGCCAACCGATACATTCTATCTTAACCGCCTCAATCAGGATCTCGATCAGGGCCTGTTTCGCACCACATCGCAGATGTTTCGTTTTCAGGGCGGGCTGAATGGCGATTTCCGGGCCTTCAATCGTCAGTTCAACTGGAAGCTGCAAGGCGAGTATACGCGCAATACCAATGCCACGACGGCTCCGTCACTCGTTATTCCCAATCTTGTCAACGCGTTGAACGCCGTAACCGCTGCTGATGGCACGATCGAATGTGCCCCCGGCTATCAGAACGCCCCGATCGCCACGCGCAGCGCGGTATGCGCTCCGCTCAACCCGTTTGGCTACAACCAGATGACGCCGGCCGCGCGCGACTACGTCACAGCAGAGTCACGCTCGACCAATCGTAACACGCAACGCGATTTGCAGGCCGAAATCAGTTCGACCGTGGCGACCCTGCCAGCAGGGGCGATACGGTGGGATCTGGGGTACGAACATCGACGTGAGGCCTATCATTTCGACCCCGGTGCCTATCTGCTTGGCTGGAAGCAGAACGACGGCAGCTATCTTCCTTACGGGATCAATGCCTCTATTCCTTATACGGGTGGCGCCTATCATACACATGAAGGCTTCGGCGAACTCGATATCCCCCTGATCTCACCGACAATGCACCTCCCGGGCGCCTATCATCTCTCCCTGACAGCCAATGGGCGCATAACCTATAACAGTATCACCGGCGCTTACTGGACCTATATGACCGGTGCCGCCTGGTGGCCCACACGTGATATCGGTCTGAGTGGCAATTACGCTGTATCGGTGCGCAACCCTGCGATCGGTGAACTCTACTCCCCTCAATCCTCGACCTATCAGAACGGTGTCGATCCCTGTTCCGATACAGGCCTTGCGTCTGGCCCCAACCCAGCCCTGCGAGCCGCCAATTGCGCACGCGCCGGACTGCCGCAGAATTTTGTCTCGAACTTCAATTCCTACGGCGTTGAGGGTACAGCCGGGGGGAACCGGAATCTCTCCAATGAGCGTTCCAAAAGCTATACGGGCAGCCTTGAATTCAGGCCGCATTTCATACGCGGGTTCGATGTCAAAGCCTCATTCGTGGATGTCAGGGTTTCTGATGCCATCACCTATCTGAGTGCCAATGATCTGCTCAATGCGTGTTACGACACCGGCATCTACCCGAATAATCGCTTCTGCTCGACATTCACCCGGGATTCATCGGGACAGATTTCCTCTTTCCGCTCCGGCTATTACAATATCGCCAGCTACGACACCCAGGCCCTTCAGACGACGATAGAGTACAACACCCCCCTCTCCCGTCTGGGTCTGCCTGAGAACTCAGGGGTGATCGACCTTCGGGGCAACTACGTGCATTATGTCAAAAGCACGCGCAATTATGCCGGAAGCACCTATCTGCTTTCGGGTAATATTGCTGCGCCCAATGACAATTTCACGCTCAACACCACGTGGGTACGGGGGCCGCTCAGTGCACAATGGCAAACCATCTGGTATGGCCCGAGCGTTGTTGCCCTGCAGGTGCCGGCCACGCGCTTTGAGGGCAACAAACGGCCTGCCTTTGCCTATTTCAATCTCTCACTCGACTATGCCGTGACCAAGCATTTCTCAACCAGCTTCGTGGTAAACAACATCACCGATGCCCTGCCACGCGATGCAGGCATCTATAGCGTGGGCCGTTATTACGAGGCGCTTATTGGTCGCGCCTTCCAGATGCGCATCGGCGCCCATTTCTGACCGCAACGTGCACCGGTGGGTGTCGCCCCGACCACCGGCGCACCAAGACGATGAGCCCGTCGTCAGTTTTTGCGTCGTGCATCGACCCGGCTGAAAATCAGGGACAACATCCAGGCCAGCACGAACAGCCCGATCACGATAAACCCGATCTGGTTGAAGCTGTCGCTGACAGCGGCCACCATGCCCCAGAACCGCCCTTCAAAACCGATCTGGTCACCCAGCAGACGAAGCGTCTCGATACTGCCAATCCCGACAGCCACGATCACCGAGATCAGGGTAATGATGATGTTATAGCGCAGCTTGCGCAACGGATCGACGAAGGCCCAGCGATAGGCCCCGAGCATGAGAACACCATCTGCCGTATCGACAAGGGCCATGCCCGCAGCGAACAGGGCAGGAAAGATCATGATCGCCGCAACCGAAACACCCCGGCTCGCCTGTGAGGCAGACAGCCCCAGAAGCGATACTTCCGTCGCAGTATCGAAGCCGAGGCCGAACAGAAAGCCGAGCAGCACCATATGCCAGCTGCGCGAGACCAGTCTGAACAGCGGATAAAGCAGGCGCGACAGCACTCCACCCCGGTTCAGAAGTGCTTCGGGGTCGACCTCCTCAATCGCTCCACCAGCCCGTATGTGACGCCAGGCGCGCCAGGCGCCGCGCAGGACAATGAAATTTGTGATGGCCAGGGCAAACAGGAAGCCGGCAGAAACGAGCGTGCTGGCAATACCCCCTATATCACGCCATGCACCAAAACGCTCCTGCATCGCCTGTGACAGCAGTGCCGTGCCCAGCGCCGCCAGCACAACGATCAGGGAATGACCGATGGCAAACCAGAACCCTGTCAGCAAGGGCTGACGCCCCATTTGGATGAACTTGCGCGTGACGTTGTCAATCGAGGCGATATGATCGGCATCGACAGCATGACGCAGGCCGAAACCATAAGCGAGCAGGGCGTTGCCAAGCAGCAAGGGCCGATCGCGAAACATCACGAAGGTCCAGACCCAGAGCGCCATATTGGCCAGAAGCAGGCCGATCCCAAGCAGCGAAATGCGCCAGCGCAGCAACGGCGAAGACACCGGCAAGGTTTCAGCGCTCATCACTACGCCCTTCGCCGGGATGGAAAGTCGATGCGGGCCGATCCGCATCCCGTGCAAATCGCAATGCACCAATAGACGGGGGTAATTCGTTCACGAGAAACGCTCTCCGCAATCGCCGGATCATCCCGTCCGGTCAGGCAGTCAGACACGACAAGGGCAGGTCTCCTGGCTCACGGTTCATCGCTCCCCTGCCCCTTCCCGGATGACCTGCATCCAGTGGTTCCGGCAGGGCGCTCACCGCTCACAGTTGCGGGGACAGCTGCCGCCTCGTGCCCGATCCTTTCAGGATCAGCCAGCCCGTTCGGCATTCCCTTTTCACTTGCTTGCACAAGACCCTTGACGCGGGCGAGCCTACCCCCTCACCCCAGTGAAAGCCAGCTTCCAGCCGATTGTAATCAAGGGTCTCTACCTTGCGGTAGCGGAGCAGCACCCAGGCTGCCCAGCCCGCATTGCATACCATTTCAGGGAAACCATGCGCCTTTCCAGGCATTTGTTGGACCGTGACTTTGGTTCGGCCATGCGTCGGACCCCAGATAAACGGGAGCAGGAAACGATGAGCGCCTATCGTACAATCAACCCCGCCACAGGCAAAACCGAGCGTGAGTTCGATCTCCACACCAAGGCACAGGCCTTTGAAAAGCTAGACGCTGCCCATGAATTCTACAGAAGTGACTGGCGTCACCGCAGCTTTGCCGAGCGCAAGGCCATCGTCAGCAAGGCGGCGCAGATCCTTGAGCAGAACAAGGAAAAATATGCCCGACTGATTTCCATCGAAATGGGCAAGGTTCTGCCTGAGGCCATTGCCGAGACCGAACTGTCTGCGAAGATCCTCGCCTATTACGCCGAAAACGCCGAGAAATTCCTTGCCCCGCGTGAGATCCCTGTCTCGGAAGGTCGTGCGACGGTCCTCAGCCAGTCTCTGGGTGTCATCTACTGCGTCGAACCCTGGAACTTCCCGTACTACCAGCTTGCACGCGTGGCAGGTCCCAACCTGATGGCCGGCAATGTCGTGCTCGCCAAGCACGCACCGGGTGTGCCGCAATGCGCCCTCGCCTTCGAGGCGCTGTTCCTCGAAGCCGGGGCACCCAAGGGAGCCTGGACCAATCTGTTCATCGACAATGATGTGTCGGAAGAACTGATTGCGCGCCCTGAAGTGCGTGGCGTGGCCCTGACCGGCAGTGAGCGTGCAGGCAGTGCTGTCGCCGCACAGGCTGGCAAGGCTCTGAAAAAGACCACGCTAGAACTCGGTGGCTCCGATCCGTTCATCGTGCTCGATGATGCCAATCTCGACGAGGTCATCCCCCGTGCCGTGGCAGGGCGCATGTCCAATAACGGTCAGGTTTGCACCGCCGCCAAGCGCATGATCGTTCATGAATCCCTGGCCGACGAATTCGTGCGTCGCCTCTCCGACGCCTTGGCCGAATTCCGCTATGGTGATCCGCTGGAACAGGGCGTCACTCACGGCCCGATGAGCAGCGAAAACGCCATGAAGCTCGCACTGAGCCAGGTCGAAAAGGCAGTCGATCACGGGGCAAAGCTTGTCACCGGCGGCAAGCGGCTTGATCGCGAGGGCTTTTTCATGCAGGCGGCCCTGCTCACGCATGTCACCAAGGATAACCCGATTTTCTACGAAGAAATTTTCGGTCCCGCCGCCATTGTCTACCCGGTGGCCGATGACGACGCTGCCATTGCGCTTGCCAATGACTCTCCGTTCGGTCTGGGTGGTTCCGTTCATACGGCTTCCGTCGAGCGTGGTCGCAAGCTTGCCGAGCGCATCGAGACCGGCATGGTGTTCATCAATGATGTGACGGGCACCGCCCCGGAACTGCCATTTGGCGGGGTCAAGAATTCCGGCTATGGCCGCGAGCTTTCCTCCAACGGGATCGAGGAATTCGTCAATCACAAGCTGATCCGCTCAGCCTGATCGAAACCGGCCTGTCACGATCGTCCACCTGATCCGTGACAGGCCCTCATGATGCCCTGTGCAAGGCCTTACGAAAGCCAACTCCTGACCTCATGAGCGCCGCGACACGCTTTGCCATGAAACTAAGGCTCACGTTTCCGCGATGAATAGGGTGCAACGCACAGCCCGCGGCACTTGACCGCCGTCCGGAAAACGGAGCCTCATCATGACCGATTACGCAAAGCCCCCCTTCGATACCCCTCTTCAGGATCGCATCCCCGGTCAGACCAAAGCCATGACGCCCCTCCCCGATCATGGTGAGGGGACGTATGAAGGTTCAGGTCGTCTGGAGGGCAAGATTGCCCTCATCACAGGTGGCGATTCCGGCATAGGCCGCGCTGTCGCCATCGGGTTTGCTCGTGAAGGCGCCGATATCGCGCTATCCTATCTTGAAGAAGAAGCCGACGACGCCAGGGAAACAGCTGCCTGGATCGAAAAAGCAGGCCGCAAGGTGCTTCTCCTCCCCGGCGACCTGAAGTCACGCGAGATCTGCAAATCCGTGATCGATGAGACGGTCTCGACTTTCGGCCGGATCGACGTTCTGGTGAACAACGCTGCTTTCCAGATCGAACGCCTCGCTCTTGAGGACATCTCGGAAGATGAATGGGACGACACATTTGCCACCAATATCGGCGCGACATTCCGTCTGACCCGTCACGCTGTTCCCCATATGAAGCGCGGCGCCTCGATCATCCATACCATCTCGGTCAATGCGGACAGCCCCAAGCCGCGCCTGCTTGCTTATTCCGCCACCAAAGCCGCCATCCAGAATTTCAGCGGCGGACTTGCGCAGTTGCTTGGTGAGAAGGGAATTCGCTCCAATACCGTTGCCCCGGGCCCGATCTGGACACCGCTCATTCCTGCGACCATGCATGGCGACCACGTGCATGTCTTTGGCGAGGATACCCCGCTGGGCCGCCCTGGCCAGCCTGTCGAACTGATCGCGCCTTACGTCATGCTGGCCAGCGACGAGGCCAGCTATATCTCGGGTGCTACCATCGCCGTAACAGGCGGCACACCTGTCATCTGAGGGATAGTGGGGCCTTGCCCCACGCCCCACCAAAGGGCCGTCGCCCCTTGGAAACCCGGGATGCCAGGGCTTTCAAGGAGGTCATTCCAGCTTCGGCTGCGGCCGCACGCGGCATTGCGCTTATGCCGCAATCTGGGCCAGAGGCTCGCGCTTCAGGCAGCTTCACCTTACCGACAGCCGCAATGGTGTCACCGTTCTAAAACGCCAGACGAATAGAGTGGCGCAGGTTTCTACCTCCGCAAGAAGCGGGGCAGCGCTGAACGCTACCCTCTTCCTGCACTGATACGCCCTTAGATCAGCGATGACCGTTGGTCAGCTCATCGGCGAGTGTCTTCTCGTTATAGACCACTCTGAGCGCGGTGATGATGGCGCTCGTATCGGTCGCGACAGCACGGTTATTGCTGATGTCGTAATAGAGATCACCCGCAAGGCTCGGCAGATTACCATCGAAGATCAGGCCGACAGCCTTACCTTCGCGATTGATGACCGGAGAACCGGAGTTACCCCCCACGATGTCGTTGGTCGAGACGAAATCGAGATGCGTCGCCAGACCCAGATTGGCCTTCGCATCCAGCCAGCGCTTGGGCAGAGCAAAAGGTTCGCTGCCGGTGGCGTGACGGTACATACCCGCAAAATCCGTGAAGGGCGCGACATCTGTGCCATTCTTGCGCCAGCCCTTGACGGTGCCATAGGACAGGCGGGGCGAGAACGTGGCGTCGGGATACAACGCATCGAGGCGATTTTCGGCCTTGGCCTGAGCGAAGCGTGCACGGGCAATATCGCCCTGAGCCTTGTGCAGCGGGGCCGCAACGTCGTCACGCATACGGTCGTGGAGTGACGCATAATCGGGATAAAGCTTGCGGGCAAAGACGATCAGCGGATCAGTCGAGGCTTCGATGGCTTTCAGCCCCCCTTTCCACAAGGCGAGACGCTGTGCCGGATCAGACAGATGCGTCCCCTTGATAAGGCGCGCCGCCACATCTTCCGGTGCATCATTGCCAAGGGCCAGATGGACAAGACTGTCATCGGCACCAGCCACCTGACGCAGGCTGGTCAGGCTGAGTGCCAGCGAAGCAGTTTCAAGATCCGGATAGAAAGGCTCTTTCGCACCAAGGCTGGTCTCGATTTCGCCAAGCTGGGCGTCATGGAAGCCCGCATGACGCTTGGCGTCGGGCTTGGCCCGCTCATGGGCGCCTTCCACCAGGGTCATGACGTCATCAAGGAAACCACGAAAGACCATACCAATGGCCAGATTACGCGTGAACAGATCCTTCTCAAGCGCTACAGCCTTGTCCACCATGGCAAAAGGCTGGCCATAAGCAGCACGACGCGCCGGGTCGGCATCGATCCAGCGTTGCAGGGCGGCATCTTCCTTCTCACGTCGGCTCACGATATCGCCTGACTGAAGTGCCGCCTGAGTGCCGGAATAGGATTTCAGACCGTTCTGGATACCGAACAGCGTATTTTCCGCCTGTTTCGCATGATCGGCGCTTTCACGGCTGTATTGCCACAGCATCCCCTCACGCACTGAAAGCATGGCGATAATTGCCGGATTGGCGACATCACGCTGGAACGCGAGGGCTGCAGCAGGCAGCCCGCGCTGCGTGCGCCCCGGATTGCCGGAGGTGAAAACCAGATCATCCGCCTTGGGGCCATTCGGATCAAATTGCAGGAACGGCGTATTCACTGGCTTGCCACCCTCATAGACGCGCAGCATCGACAGATCGATATCGTAGCGGGGATAATCGAAATTATCTGGATCACCGCCGAAGAAAGCGATCCCCTGCTCGGGGGCCATCACCACGCGCACATCGTTGTAGCGGCGATAACGGTAAAGCGCGGTCTGCCCACCATGATAGAGCGAGACCATGTCGCAGCGCCAGTGCGCGTCATCACCGCCCACGCAATCCTTGGTCAGCTTGCTTTCCACTTCCTGCAGGGCCGCCGAATAGGCGGCCCCCTGCTTGCCCTTGGTGGCTTCTGCCACAGGGGCAGACACGTCTTTCATGGTGTCGAGGCGATCGAGCTCCATACCGGGGCACTGGCGCTCATCGGCGAGATCCTTCGTGTAGAACCCGTCGCGGAAATAGTCGTGATCCTTGTCAGACAAGGCGGCAAGGCATGAATTGGCGCAGTGATGATTGGTCATGACCAAGCCGTTGCCTGACACGAAGGAAGCAGAGCATCCCTCGGCCAGACGTGCCGAGGATTGCACAACGTGCTGGATCCAGGCGGCATCAGGCTTGAAATGATAGGTCTTCTGCAAAGCAGCGTTAGGCAGATGATCGAATGTCCACATGCCCTCGTCGGCGCGTGCAGCGTCCGCAAGCGTTACGGCACCGAACAGGGCCGATGAGAGGAAAAGCGATAGACGGGCACGGTTCATGGGCAGCAGCTCGGTTCTGAATGATGATATAATGTATCAATCCATAACATACGCCATTTTGCAAATCCGAAAATCAGCACGGTGACCTTGTCCGGCGGCTCTGGCTGGCCGTCGCCAGCGTGCCACACGCTTAAACCCATCGAGGCCGCGGAAAAGACACCAGTTTGCGAAGAGGCTATTCCCCGGAGGCTCATATCGCAAAAATCACGCTGTGAAATGAGAATTGGGTTTATTACCGTCGCGTTGAGATGCGTTCCCCGAGGGAGGCTGCGGCAATCGTACCAAACGTACAGTCAGGAACCTTGAGGCCTTTCCTCGCCGCGATCATCCGACCTGCGCCACGAGACGGGAGAAAAGCGCCAATTCATCTGGCGTCGCAGGCTCATTCAGCCGCCTGACATGGGCAGCCATGATTGCCGAGGCGCGAAAAGGCAACTCACAACCCGGCCGATCCTGAACCCGCCCTGATACAGCACAAAGATGCGTGCGAAAACGCGCCTCATGTAACGGGAACGTCGCGCGGCATGAAGGTTCGATGCAATCGCCCGAATGCCCGTCCCCTGGTCGATCGGCGGCACGGGGGCGGACGCGATTGGCCACGTCTCTCATTATTCGATCGGAACGATCACGACACCCGCGCCCTGAGGTTTGACGAAAGCGAGGTCACTCTGACTGTGGGACAGGCGCAAGCGCAGGGTGAGGCGGGAGCACCCCCCTGCTCCGTTTATAAACCGACAGCATTCTGCGATGGGGTCGCGAAATCCAGCTGTAAGTCCTGACATAATCCCGGGAGAGCGCGTCATACAGCGCCTTGCGCACATTGCGGTTTTCACCGGCAGCTTCCGGCTCCTGGCTGATGATATATGCAGGTTCCTGCGTCAGAACTGCATGCAGTTCTGCGAGGGGGTCCATGCCCGTCGCACCGGCTTCGCGCTGGAGCCCGAAATGGGATGGAAATGGATGCGACGTCAATCGGCAATATGGCAGGGCATCATAGAGCGCAACGGGACCGTTATAGATAAAAAGGCAACCTGATTTTCCGTAATCCACACTTTTCTCAAGCGCCAGGAAAAGCTCTTTCCCACCATTCGATCTCAAATGCTTCCAGGTACTCAGTTGCGAAGCCACAAGCCCGATAATTGCCATAAGCCACGCCAGATTGCGACCGGATTTCCTGTAGAACAGCGGGGCAATCTGGATGGAAAAGGGTACGAGAAGCGGGAGGATATAATGGATGTACCAGGTGCCGAAAATCACGAACGCACCGAACGCCACCATCGCCCACATAGTCAGAAACGAGACGTAAGGTGCCTGTTGCGCAGAAAGGCTTCTTCTGGACAGAAAATTCACGCCCATGACGATGAAAAACGGCCCCAGCAAAGGCAGGAGCTTGATCAGTCTCTCCGAGATAATCTGATGACTCTCAATCGCACGCAGAAACACCGAGGAAATATTAGAGAACAGCCACTCATGCCCGTAACCGCTCATTATATAGAAAAGACCAGAGGCAATCGTGGGCAATACAGCAACAAAAACCCATATGGCAGAGTCAGCAATGATGCTTCTGGGGTTACTCCCTGATCTTATTTCCCGATATATCAGATATAGACCAGCAAACATCCCTTCGAAGACAACGGTATATTTTATCTGAATAGCCACCCCGAAAAGGAGCATGATCAGGATGCCGACCGGTCTGCGGCGTTTTCGATCATTTCCCTCGAAATCTTGCAGGTGATCCAGAAGAAGGCACATCGCGCCAGCGACCAGGAGATTATAGAAAATGGGCGATTGGCCACCTTCGCCCTGTGCCAGAGTGGGCCAAATCTCATAGATGAGCGCCGCAACCAGCGCTCCGCTGGCAGGAGCAATCCTCAACGCCATGCGACGTATCAGTAGCGCCGTGCCCCACAGGGCCAGCAGTGCCCCGATCTGATAGGCGATAACCCGATACGCCCCGAAGAGATGAAAAAAGGCGTAAAGCAGAAACAGGCCAATTGGCTTACGGTCCCAGAAATCAACATAGGGCAGATGGCCTTGCAGTAGCCGCCCCCCTCCGAAGAGATAGAACTCCTCATCCCATTCAAGGATAGGGTTCCCCAATGTCATGAACCGTATCAACAGTGCCGCGAACAGCAGAAAAAAATGCGGATAACACGCGACGACTATTTTGTTCAGTTGCTTCAAGAGAGCCCACTTTCGCCTGACATGATCACCGGAAGGCGTTTCGTATCTTGATTTCAGCCAGAGCCACAAAAAACTGGCCAATGATCCTGGGTGTCATCTTGCTTTCGCCATGAACGCGCTCCCGAAAAACCATGGGACACTCCTTGATCCGGAGCGATTTCGGACTGGTCATGATAATCTCGAACAGAATTTTGAACCCGTGTCCGGTCAGGCGAGGAGCGAGCGCTTCAAAATCACGCTGCCGCATCAGGAAAAAGCCACTCATCGGATCATTGATCGGTGCAGAGGCAGACATGGCCACCAGATTGCCCAGACGGGAAATGAAACGCCGCCAGAAACCGGAGAGCCCCCCACTGTCACCCCCGAGCACGTGCCGACTGGCGACGGCGAGATCATACTGATCGTCCTGGAGAGCCGCCAGCATGGGAAGCAGGCAAGACTCGTCATGTTGCAGGTCACCATCCATCACCGCAACAAATGTTGCCGATGAAGATAATATGCCCTCGATCACGGCCGATGATAAGCCACGACGGCCCATACGGACGATGCCACGTATTCGCCGATCCAGCGCCGCAATATTCCGGACCGTATGGATCGTCCCATCTGGTGAATTGTCATCGACAAAAATGATTTCCCACGCAATGCCACTGAGCGTTTTTTCGAGTGCATTGATGAGAGGTCTGACATTTTGTTCTTCACAGTAGCACGGTATTATTATGCTCAGAATTGGTGCTGCTGCCATCTTTTCCTCTGGGATTAGCCCTCGACTTTACCAACACGAGCAGGAAGGATACACAGGATCTTTTGTAACATTTCTTGCCTTAATGTGAGACGACCTGATGATCGGGGCGGCGTCTCAACATCGGATCATTATCGCTCGGGTGGCAGGACGCATCCTGTGACAAATCAGTTATGCTGACACCACGATCGTCTGAGCCCCGCACGCGGCATCAAACGGATAACGGAAGGGCTGCTGACCTGCCGTCGCTCCATGAGCTGCACTCAGCGAGATGAAAGCGCCCGACAAATCGTCCGGCTCCAGCTTTGCGGACGCAATGAGGATCAGTTTGAGGAGAACATCATTCAGGCACACAATTGCCCTGTGACCTCAGACAGATGAGATCACCTCCCGGCTGGTCTGCCCCCACGCCGGTACGTGCCGAAACTCTGTAGGCTCGCAAAGCACAAGCCTTGGAGACAGTATCGCAGAGGGGGCGAAACAATGCCTGTCTCTTATGGCCCCTGCACGGCGCTGTCGCATCGACTCTCTTGGGGAGCCACTCTGCCTGCAGACACGCAATTGATTGGATATCGTTATGATCATCGCCATTCAGGGGGGTATCACCTGTCGGTTCGCCCGGTCGGCTTCATGACAAGTTTATGACGCGACGCTTAACCGCGCTGCGGCCGGTCAGAACACGAAAACCAGAACAATGTGCCTGCTAACTGGAATGAAATTATATTTATAAAGTAGTTACATTTTGTCCATCGCGCCAAAATCCGTTTCCGCCGGCACTCAGAGCACAAACGATTAGATGATTGAGGAAACTGCAATAAGAAACGTACATATGAATATATATAAAATATATCATGCATTATATATGAATACATTACCATGACAATTTATAACTATAGACTTACATATCTAGGTTTCGTTCATATTAAAAAATACAGGCAGAAAATAATTCTTAGGATTCCCTCAGAAACATATAAAAATACAATGGAAATATTTCGACATACTGCCATAAAAGCTTAACTTTACTCAAACACTCCCGGTAACGTTTTTGCGACCCGTTACATCCCAGACACGTGTCGGAGAGACCGGTGAAAAGACTTGCCCTGTTCCTCGTTGCAACGACTGCCTGCACGCCCTTCGTGAGCCGCGCTGCCGATGCCGCAAGCGCCACCGAGGCGCAGGACGTCGCACAGAAAAAAGCCGACAAGACCACAGCCCTGACGAAGAAAAATAAATTCGTCAAAAGCACCGACGATGCCGAGCAGGTCGTCGTGACAGGCACGCGTGAAAGCCATGTGAAGGCCCGCCAGAGCATCAGCCCCGTCGTGGTCATCTCCTCCAAGACGCTGGAGCGCTCGGGCGAGCTGAACGTCGCCAATGCGCTGACGCGCACCTATCCCTCCATCACCATGAGCGCGCGTGGGTCCAACACCAACTCGCTGGTGTCGTCCATCCAGATGCGTGGGCTGGGGCCGAACGAGACGCTGGTTCTGGTCGACGGCAAGCGCCGTCATTCCACCGCCAATATCGTGCAGAAGCCAGGGCCGCAATTTGCCTCGTCAGGCGTCGATCTGAACATGCTGGCTGGCAACATGATCGACCATATCGAGGTGCTCGAGGATGGCGCCGCCGCAATGTATGGTTCTGACGCCATCGCCGGTGTGGTGAATATCATCACCAAGAAAAAGGATCACGGTCTGACGCTCAGCGGTCAGGGCGGTGCCAATGCCTATCTCGGCAGTGGCGAGCAATACCAGCTCGATGCTGATGGCGGCTTCAAACTCGGCAAGGACGGTTATGTCCATCTAGGCGCGCAGTTCTATCAGACACAGCACGCTATTGCCTGGGGACCCGATCATGCATTGCTCGGCTACTGGCCAGCCGGTGCCGATACCAAGAACTACTTTGTGGGCGTCAAGCCAGGATCCGAAAGCTGGCGTGGTCGCAAGACCGATTATCTGAGCACACCAAAGGAAACACGCGAGACCTTTGCGCTCAATTTCGGCAAGCCTCTTGCCGCTGGCATTGAACTTTATGGACAGGCAACACTCGGCTATCGCCATGCCGAAATGCGCGCCTATAAATACCCCTATGTCGTACCTGCCGCAGGCATCAGCGAACTCCGCCCCATCACAGGGGATGATGAACTGGATTACGCCGCCGAGCTGGGCCTGAAGGGCGAGAACCTGTTCGGCTTCGACTGGAATCTCTCAACCGTCTATGGCGGCGATAATTCGCGCATCAGCATCCGCGATGTAGTCAATCTGGGCGAACTTGCCCGTACAGGTTATTCACCCAGCAAGTTCTGGGACTACACCCAGAAAAACACACAGTGGACGAATAATCTCGACCTGCGTCGCGGGTTCAATATCTGGTCCATGCCGGTCAGTCTGGCATTCGGCGGGGAGCACCGTCTGGACTCCTATCAGATCATCTCGGGTAATCCGGAATCCTATCTCGATGGCGGCCCGGTGGAACATGCCGGTATCCCGCCCCAATCGGCAGGCACATGGTATCGCAACATCTACTCGGCCTATGTGGATGCGACCTTCCGCCCCACGCGCAAGCTCTCCATCGATGTGGCTGGCCGCTACGAATATTACACCGACACTGACAACACCGAAAACGGCAAGCTTTCAGCGCGCTATGATTTCACCAGACGCTTTGCGCTGCGTGGCACCATCGCCAACGGGTTCCGTGCGCCAACATTGCAGGAATCCCATTTCAGCCGCCTGAACATCTTTGCCGGTACCGGCAGCGTTGGCGGTCAGCTTCCGGTGGAGTCCGCCGCAGCCCGCTCACTGGGTGCGCAGGGCCTGAAACCGGAACGCTCTGTCAATGCCAGTGCGGGCTTTACCATGGAGCCGGTACGCGGCCTGCATGTCGAGGCCGATGTGTACCAGATCAATCTGCGTGACCGTATTGTGCAGGGTGGCACGGTGCGTGGCGCACAGGCGCTGGACGCCATCCGCTCTTTCGGCTTCGATGTCTCCCCGACCGCCACCAATGCGGCAGCGTCTTCGGCCTACTTCCTCTCGAACGGGGCCAGCACGCGCACGCAGGGTCTGGATATCAAGGCCGATTATCTTGTGCATATGCATGATTACGGCAATCTGGCGCTGATGGCGGCGTTCAACCTCAACCGCACACGCCTGCACCACAATGGCATTTCGACCATCGGCAAGCCGCTGCTGAACGAGCAGACCATCGCCTACATCACCACCGCCACACCCCGCAGCAAGATCATCCTCAACGCGCTGTGGACCATCGGCAGGTGGGATGTGAATATCCGCCAGAGCCGTTATGGCGAAACCACCAACATGATGACCTATCAGGACTGGACCCCGGCCTCGGCTACCTGTGCCAGCGGTGGCGCCCTGCGCTACTCCAATTCCTGCTTTGGCCAGTTCAAGAACACACCCCGCTGGCTGACCGATCTTGAGGTAGGCTACAAGATCACCTCGCGCGTCCATGCCTCCATCGGCGTGAACAACGTCTTCAATGTCCGCCCCCGTCGTCTCCCGGGCAATCTCGTGCCGGCAGGCGGGTCGATGTACGATCAGTTCTCCAATCAGGTGCCCTTCACCGGCGGCTATTATTTCGGGCGCGTCAGCGCAAGCCTCTGAGCGCAGCGCGACCAGCCTCACATCGCAAATCGCCTGCTCAGGCCGGGAGTGGAAACGCTTCCGGCCTTTTTGCCGTATAGGATCGTTCCCGCTTCCGCCTTCCTACACTGCGCGCCTGCAAAGCGGGATGGAGGCCGGATTGACAGCCCTGCCCGATCTACCGATCCTCCCTGCCGGCAGAGCCTTCTGCCCCCGGATGGTGGAGGGGACCCGTTACAGGCGCCCTCGGATGCCGGGTTTATCAGCAGGAGAGAGAGAGTTCATGTTCAGTCATATCACGATAGGCAGTGACGACCTCGAAGCCTCGAAAGCGTTTTACGACGCCGCGCTGGGGGCACTTGGTTGTCCGCCGGGTGAGATCATGCCCCCAAACCGCCTGTTCTATACGCATGATGGTGGCAGACTCATGATCACCACGCCGCTCAATGGCGAACCCGCAACCGGCGCCAATGGCGGAACGATCGGTTTCAAGGCGGACTCACCCGAAGCTGTCGATGCGTGGCACAAGGCCGGTGTCGCGCATGGCGGTACCGCCATCGAAAATCCCCCTGGCCCGCGTGAATCTGCAATAGGTACGCTCTATCTCGCCTATCTGCGCGATCCCTACGGCAACAAGCTCTGCGCCCTTCACCGCATGGGCTGATCGGCCTCCTGCGCCGGACGCGACGCATCCTTCCGGCTGAAGAACCGCGCATAGAGCAGCGGCAGCACAAGAAGGGTCAGGAGGGTTGATGTGATCAGCCCTCCAATCACGACACTTGCCAGAGGGCGTTCGACTTCGGCCCCGGCACTGCCGGAAAACGCCATGGGGAAAAAGCCGAGACTGGCCACCGAAGCCGTGGCCAGAACCGGGCGAAAGCGGGCCTTTGCCGCGGCAAAGGCCGCCTCGGCAGCGCCCATCCCCGTCAGGCGGTAATCACGTATCTGGCTGACCAGCACGACACCATTGAGAATGGCCACCCCGAACAGCGCGATGAACCCAATTCCGGCGGCAATGCTGAATGGTAGCCCCCTGATGGCGAGGGCAAAAATACCCCCTGTGGCGGCAATCGGCAGGTTGATGAAAACCAGCAGCGCCGCCCGGGGTGAGCCCAGAGCCAGCACCAGAAAAACGAAGATCAGAACCAGAGCCA
Organism: Asaia sp. A2; assembly: GCF_057319415.1. Taxonomy (NCBI): domain Bacteria; kingdom Pseudomonadati; phylum Pseudomonadota; class Alphaproteobacteria; order Acetobacterales; family Acetobacteraceae; genus Asaia; species Asaia sp. A2. The sequence goes on along the minus strand of NZ_JBXWTO010000004.1, from coordinate 189,803 downwards.
CGGGCACAACCTGCGCGAGGCGCGTCATGGCCGAGTCCAGATTGCGGAACTGACCCGCCCATTCGAGCCTGTAGCCCGGAGGCAGATGCAGCGATGCCCCGACCTTCGCTTGCGCAGCAAGAACGAATGATTTGACATCGCGCCCGCGCACATTGGCCTGCACGATCACCCGACGGCGCAGACTGTCCCGGTCGATACGCGCCGTCGTTTCATCAATGGTGATATGCGCAACATCCTTGAGCAGCACCCAGCCGCGCCCATCCTCGCGCCTGATCTGCAATCCGCCAATACGAGCTGCACTGGCCACTGCACCGCCAGCAAAGCGGATCTGTGTGGGTATGAGGGCATTATCGATAATCACCGGCCGCCCGATATGGCCACCTATCGCCTCGATAGTGGAGAGAATTTCCGGCACGGCAACACCCAGTCGCGCAGATGCATCGCGATTGATATCGATATGAAGATACGCCACCGTCCCCTCACCCTGCTGGGCGACATCGGCAGCCCCCGGCACCGAGGCGATCACGCTCACAAGATGCGTGGCCAGCTTGTCGAGCATCGACAGATCATCGCCATAGACCGAGATGGCCAGTTGCGTGCGCACACCCGATAACAGGTCGTCCATGCGCATCTCGATCGGCTGGGTGAAGGAGTAGGCCGCATCGGGAAGGTCATGACTGAGCTTGGCGCTCATGGCACTCACAAGCTTCGATTGCGTCATGCCTGCACGCCACTGATCACGTGGCCTGAGGAAAACAAAGCTGTCCGTCTCGTTCGTCCCCATCGGATCGGTCGGGATGGCGGCGGTACCGGTATTGCTCACCACGGTCTCAACCTCAGGGAAACTGCGTAACAGGCGCTCTTCCTGCGTTACCGATGCCAGAACAGTGGGCAGAGAGGCGCTTGGCAGGCGCATGGCATTGACCACCAGCGCCCCCTCCTCAAGCTGGGGCACGAATTCGCCGCCCAGCCGAGAGGCGAGCACGAGCGCGAGCAGGAAGATACAGGCTGTTCCCATGAAAACGCTGCGCGTATGTGCAGCGCACCAATCCAGAGCCGGCTCATAACGGCGCCGGAGAGACTGGACGATAAGCGTTTCGCGGTCCTGCGGCGCATGACGCATCAAAAGCGCAGAGAGGACCGGCACGACAGCAAAGCAGTAAATGAGCGAGGTCACCAGCCCCATGATGATGGTCTGCGCCATGGGTCTGAACATACGGCCCTCCACCCCCTGCAGGGTCAGGATGGGCAGATAGACCATGATAATCACGAAAATGGCGAAGCTGACCGGTCGCAACACGGTGCGCACGGTGTGAATGGCCAGTGAATCGAGGCTCTCACCCGGTCTGTTGCGGGCGCGCTCGACCATGAGATGCTCGACCACCACCAGCGAGCCATCCACGATCATACCGAAATCGATCGCGCCGAGGCTGAGCAGATTGGCTGAAATGCCAAAAACACGCATTCCGACAAAAGCCATGACGAGCGAGACAGGGATGACAGAAACAATCACCAGCGCGGCACGCCAGTTCCCCAGCACGATAAGCAGCGTCACAAAAACCAGACATGCCCCGAGAACGAGATTTTCCTTGATGGTGCGTATGGTTTCGTCGGTCAGGGTCGAGCGCCGGTAAAATGGCTTGAGCGTCACGCCCGGGGGCAGCGTCTGCTGAATGGCTGGCAACACAGCATCAATCGCATCGAGCGTCGCATTGGAACTGGCGCCCTTCTGCATGAGAACGACACCGTTGACGATTTCACCCCTGCCATCGCGCGTGACAGCGCCGAGGCGCAGGCGCGCCTCAAGCGAAACGCGGCCCAGATCGCGCAGGCGAATGGCCAGCCCGTTGGCCCCCATCGCCACAGGGATGGCCCCGAAATCGGCCAGCGACCCGACAAGGGCGCGCCCCACAACCACCTGCTGCTCCGCTCCGCGTGCAATCCACCCCCCACCCGATGAGGCATTATTGCTCTCTATCGCGGCATAGATCCTGCCAAGCGCGATGTCATGGGCACGCAGGCGGGCCGGATCGAGGGTCAGCGTATAGGTTTCCTCGGCCCCGCCATTGACATTCACATCGGCCACGCCCGGCACGAGCCTTAACTGCGGCGCCACGGACCAGGTCATGAGCCTGTTGAGGTCAAGCGGCGAATAACGTCCGTCGCCATCGATCTGCATCTGCATGATCTCGCCCATGCCGGTGGCAAGCGGCCCCATCGCAACACTCACCGGCACGGCAATGGCCTCACGGGCCTTTTGCAGGCGCTCATTGACGCGGGTCCGGTCGAGATCGAGGTTGGAAGTATCGCTGAACTGCAGATAGACGACCGAAAGCCCCGTACGCGAAACGGAGCGCAGATCGATCAGATCCGGCAGTCCCGTCAGGCTCGCTTCGAGCGGAAAGGTGATCTGCTTTTCCACTTCTTCCGTCGCAAGGCCCGGCGATGTGACCGAAACAAGCACCTGCTGGGGCGAGATATCAGGGACGGGCTCGACCGGCAGGCCCGGCACCACCACCAGCCCGGCCAGGACCAGCATCGCGCAAAGCGCGAGTACAGCAAGCTTGCTGCGCTGCAGGAATTCCCACATGACGCGCTCAGTCCGCTGTCATGGAAGAGAGCAGCGCCATTGATTTGAGCGTGAAGCTGCCTTCGCCCACCAGCCTGTCGCCATCGTGCAAGGCCCCGCTCACAATGGCCTGCTCGTCATCACGCGCCTTGACCTCCACGGAAACGGGCATGAAATGCGTGGCATCCTGCTGGACGAACACCACATCCTCACCATCAATCTGCTGAAGCGCTGCCACCGGCACACGCAGGCCCTGCGTCCCCTCGCCGGTCTGGAAAGCCGCATCGAGCATCATGCCCGGGCGCAGTGAAGAAGGTGGATGATCGAGGGTGCAGACCACGCGCACAAGCCCTGTGGCAGGGTCGGCGAGCCCCGCCACGGTGGTGATCCGCGCCTCGATTACCCGTCCCTTTTCCTGACTGGCCGGGCGAAACCGCGCCTTGCCTCCGGGTGCCAACCCGGCAGCATCTTCCGGCGAGAGATCGGCGCTCAGCCAGAGGCGGGAGAGATCGACCACGGTCACAAGATTGTCGCCAGCATTGATATCGGCTGCGACAGAGGTGCGCACAGCCTGCACGACGCCATCGACCGGGCTGATCAGATCCGATGCCTCGTCCTGCACGATCCGCTCGGTGACAGAGGTGAATTCCTCCGTCTGCCGGTGTTCGAGCGTTGCGAGGTCTGCCTCTCGGGCCTTCACCAGTCCACGCTGCTGCTCAAGCACCATCCGGCGTCGTTCAAGCTCCCCGCGTGAGACCGCACTCCCGACAAGCGCCGCACCGCGACGATAGAGCATCGTCGCCTCCGCCTCACCGGCCCGCGCCGAAGACAGAGCGGCATCGACCTGTTCGCGCTGAAGCTGAAGCTCATGCAGGGAGTGATCGGTGTAGGAAATCAACGCCTCACCGCGTTTGACAGGCTGACCGGGCGTCACATGCACTGCCATGACCTTGCCTGCACCGGCTGCATGGATATCAATAACTCGGCTCGTATCGGCATCGACCCTTGCCATCGCCTGCACTGAGGGGAACACCTCGCCCTGTGACAGCGAGACGATCACGACATGCTCGTTGCGCTGCGCCTCCTCAGGCAGCGTGAAGACATGACGCCAGGCCTCCGCTGCCTGCGCCGTGCCAGCGAGACACGATGAAGCCGCGAGACCCGTCAGAACGACAGAGACCGCCAAAATCCTGCCGCGTATCGAGGCGAGACATCTGAGCATGCGACGCCCCCTGTCAGAGATATTTAACGAGACGGGCAAATTCGCGCATGGCATCGTCACGCCCGGTTCCGCCATCTTCCATCGCCTCAATCACGCAATGCTCGACATGGTCCTGAATCAGGGCGCGCTTGGCATTGCGCAGGGTGTTTTCAACAGCCTGAATCTGCTGGGCCAGATCGGCGCAGCTTCGATCGGCCTCGATCATGTCGAGGATCGTTGCCAGATGGCCGTGGGCCTGCTTGAGACGAAGGGCAATTTTTTGGTGATTCGGCGGGCTCATAAAACCCCTATACCCTAGGGGGGGAGGGTGTAGGGAAGAACGTTCAGACATCAAGCGTCACAATCAGCGCCGGAGAAGAGGGGTGCCTCCATCGAGACTGGCATGATGGGTGCATTGCCTGCCCAAGCCCCCCCACCATGCCCTGGTAATCAGTCGCGTGTTTCGACAATCACGATTTCCGAAACGCTGGCTGCTTCGATTGTCACGAGAGCCTCGTCACGCAGCGCAGCCCCATCGCGTGGAGCGAGTTTCACGCGCGATCCGGGAGTGACGAGCGTGACATCGCCAGAAGCCAGAACGGCATAGCCCGACCAACCGGGCTCAAGCTGCCACTCAAGCGCGCTACCCTTCTCGATCGTCGCCGCCCGGACCCGTGCCGTGGCATTGATCCGCAGCGCATCGTCGTCACCTTCAACACCAGAGGCCAGCGTCACCAGCCGATTGGCCCGCGCCTCGACCGGAAAAGGCCGTGTGCCCCACGAGGGCGCGTGACCACGCCGGTCGGGCTGGATCCAGATCTGAAAGAGTGTGGTGGTAACGGCCTCAAGATTGGCTTCGCTATGAATGATCCCTGTCCCGGCTGACATGACCTGTACCTGCCCTGCCTCGGTCCGCCCCTCATTACCCAGCGAGTCACGATGCGAGATCGCTCCCTGACGGACATAGGTGATGATCTCCATGTCCCGATGAGGATGAGACGGGAAACCGCTATCCGGTGCAATCTCGTCATCATTCCATACGCGCAGCGCACCCCAGCCCATGCGGGCAGGATCGTGATAACCGGCGAAGGAAAAATGGTGTGCAGCTTTCAGCCAGCCATGATCCGCGTGGCCGATCGAGGCAAATGGACGGTAGTCGATCATGGGGTGATCCTCCTGAGTGATGATCGACCATAGGCAATCGGGCGCACGTCAATATATAGAAATAATGGCAACAGATCGGTTCCATTTCATGACACAGCGCTTGCCTGACTTCGAGGCTCTGGCCATCTTTGCCCGTGTGGTCGAGCTTGGCTCCTTCAGTGCTGCGGCGCAGGCTCTTGGCCTGTCGCGCCCCACCATTTCCAAGGCCATTGCGCGTCTGGAACACCGCACGGGCACCTATGTGCTGAACCGGACCTCACGCCAACTCGCCCTGACCGAAACCGGACAGCGGGTACTGGCCCATGCCAACCGCATCTTGGGCGAAGGCGAGGCTGCCGAGGCCGAACTACGCCAGGCCGTTCATCGCCCGCATGGACTGTTGCGCCTCACTGCTCCAATCTCGTTTGGCCTCAATCATGTTGCGCCCCTGCTTCCGGATTTTCTGGCGCGGTATCCGGAAATACGCCTTGCCATGACCTACACGGATGCCCAGCTCGACCTGATTGCTGAAGGGTTCGATATCGCCATACGCATTGCAGCCCATGAACCGTCATCCTTGCGCGCCCTGCGGCTCTGCCGCATCCCGCTGCTTCTGGTCGCGGCACCCGGTTATGTGGCGCAGCATGGCGCGCCATCCCATCCCAAAGACCTCAGGCAGCATGATGGATTGATCTATGAGGGCACACACTCGGCATCTGTGCTCCGCATGAGCCGGGGCGCTGAGAGCCTTCAGGTTGAACCGCCCGTGAACCGCTGCCGATCCAATAATGCCGAAGCGTTTTTACCTACCCTGCGGGCGGGACTCGGTATTGGAGCCTTTCCAGAATTCATGATTGCCCGAGATATCGAGTGCGGCACCCTGATACAGCTTTTGCCAGAATGGTCGCTCCCTGAAACCGAACTTTGTCTGCTCACACCCCCTGGTCGCTCTCATCCAGCCAGGGTCTCGGCGTTTCTTGATCATATCGGCGCTGCGTTAAAAATTTCCCCGTGGCGTTAATTCCTGACATTTAACGCCCTCTAGGGTAATAACTTATTAACCTTTATGTTATGCTGGAATAGGGCACGTTCTGAAAGAATAGAATCGAAAAAAGATGACCAGTGAGAGACAAAACAAGATTTCACCAAGCTTTGCCCTGACGAGAAGAATTGCAATGCTCAGGAAGAGCCAGGGCATGAGTCAGCAACAACTTGCTGATACACTGGGCGTATCACGCTCGGCCGTTGCTTTCTGGGAAACGGGCCGTGTGGGAAGTTTGCGAAAGTATATTCCGAAGCTCGCCGACCTCTTCGGGGTCTCGACCGAAGCATTCCTGACCGGCATGATCGAGGAGGATATTCCTGCCGTTCTGACACCCGATGAAGACGATCTTCTGCGGCTTTACCGATTGCTCAATCCCGAGATGAAACTCACGGCTCAAAAGTGGCTGGAGAGACAGGTGCATAAGCAAAACGCACCGACGCCGGCTATCCTTTGAAACAGATATGACCGAGCTTGCTGTACAACCTTACTGCCCGGTCGTCTTTTGGGCAGGCGCGGTATCCTGGTTACGAAATATGCAAAGGGTCGGGAAAAAACACTCGATTTTTCCCGACCACCGGGCGAGTTTTCAGACTACCAGGCGAGGATGTGCTTCGTGCGGGTTATTGTTTTTATCGCGCCCGCGAAAGCGCCGCTGATATCCGGCGTCATAGAGAGCACTCTCCTGAAATACGCCCGGGTTCAGCGCCTTTCCAACCAGAACGAGCGCTGTTCGTGTCTCTGGCGCCGCTGCCATGATTGAAACGATCGTCTCCAGACTGCCCTGCACACAGTGTTCATCTGGCCAGCTTGCTCGGGCAACCACGGCCACGGGGCAGGTTGCGCCATAGAAAGGCAGCAGGCGGTTCACGATCTCTTCCAGTCGATGCACCGCAAGATGAATTGCCAATGTCGCGCCAGTTGCTGCGAAGGCTTCGAGTGCCTCGGCTTCAGGCATGGCAGAAGCCCGTCCTGACAAACGGGTCAGGATGAGACTTTGGGCAACGCCTGGGACGGTCAATTCACGCCCAAGTATGGAGGACGCCGCAGCGAAGGCAGGTACGCCTGGCGTGAGCGTATAGGCAATACCTCGACGCTCAAGCCGCGCAATCTGTTCGGCCACGGCGCTATAGAGCGAGAGATCGCCCGAATGAAGCCTCGCGACATCTTCTCCCGCTTGATGAGCCTGCACGAACAGTTCTTCAATCTCATCAAGACAAAGCGGCGCCGTGTCGACCTTGCGGGTGCAGGGGCCGCAAAAGGCGAGGATCTCGGGTGGAATAATTGACCCGGCATAAAGGCAGACAGGCACACGTTCCAGAATGGTACGGCCACGCAGCGTCATCAGGTCGGCTGCACCGGGCCCTGCTCCGATGAAATGTACCGTCACTGGCTGGCAGACCCGGCTTTGATCGTGGCAAAGGCACACGTCACACCATCTCCCGCCAGCCTTGCACCAAGCAACTGGCTGTGCGGCCCAAGAACGGCCAAAGCGCATCCCTCGGCGATCGAGCCAAATCCCATCGTCATACGCGCGCGCTCCGAGTGGGTGAGGCACCGTGGTTGTGCCGATGCAAGCGCCAGGAGATCAACTACCGTAACGGGCAATTTGAAGAGTTGCGCCACAGCCTGCACAGCCGCATGACGCTGCCTGAAAGCAGGCACGGCGAAGCCGTGCGGCAACCCCCAGCGCTCGATGGCCAGCCTCACCACATCAATCATGGCCTCGGGGGATGCCTCGAGCCTGCAACCCAATCCTCCCATGATCATGGTTTGACAGCCTTGTACTGTGTGACCGTCATGGCCGGCCTGAATCCATGCATGGTCCCTATTGGTCCTAGACGCTCCATGTTGATGCGCGATAGCGCACCGCCCCATGCTTGAAAAGCCTCGAAAAGCCGTTGCTCGCCCCCAAGCGTGACAGCATTGGCCACCAGCCTGCCGCCCGAACGAAGCGCAGACCACGCATTGTCCAGCAATCCGGGCGTGCTGATACCGCCGCCGACAAACACAGCATCGGGCGGCGGCATATCAGACAGGGGCGCAGACAGGTCACGCTGTTCCACGTGAAGCTGGTCAACACCCAAAGCTTCCGCATTGCGAGCGATACGCGCACAACGCTCTGCGCTACGTTCAACGGCAAAGCACTGGTTCGAGGGGTGGCGCAGCATCCACTCGATACCGATCGACCCCGATCCTGCCCCGAGATCCCATAACACCTGCCCCGGATGGGGGGCGAGGGCGCTAAGGGTAATCGCGCGTATCTCCTGTTTGGTAATCTGACCGTCATGCTCGAAAAAATGGTCAGGCAGACCGCAGGCCAGAGGCAGCAATGACGCGCCCATGCCGGCCGCAATCTCCACCGCCATCATGTTGAGCCGCGCCACATCGCCGGGTGCACCTTCCCGGGCCCGGAACACCCGCTGTCGTTCTTCGGGTCCATCGAGTGCTTCGAGCAGATGGATCACGCTCTCACCGCATCCCTTCTCGTCCAGCCACGCGGCCAGAGAGGCGGGCGTGGTCTCATCTGCCGAAAGGATGACAAGCCTTGCACCCGGCTGCACATGGGGCAGAAGGCGGCTCATGGGCCGGCCGCAGAGCGAGACAAGGCCGACATCCTGTGCGGACCATCCTGTTCTGGCACAGGCCAGGGTCAGGCAGGAGCGTGAGGGTATGACCTGAAGCCCATCATAGCCAAAATGCGCCGCAATCTGCTTGCCAATCCCGAAGAAGAACGGATCACCCGAGGCCAGAACGACGACATCGCGTCCTTCATGACGGGCCAGGGCCTGCATGGCCTGCGAGTAGGGCGACGGCCAGGTCTCGCGCAGCGCCTGCCCCCTTCCCTCCACAAGCCTCAGATGTCGCTTTCCGCCGACCAGAACATCGGCCTCGAGAATTGCCCGTTGCGCCTTGCGTGAAAGCGCCTCAAACCCGTCCTCTCCCAGGCCGATGATCGTCAGCCAGTGTTTGGCGCCGGAACAGGGAGAGAGTGAGGGCAAGGAATGCATATCCTGATATTGGGGGGCACCACCGAGGCGCGCCAACTCTGTCACGCGCTGGAGTCCCGGGGGAGTGATGATATCACGTTTTCTCTGGCGGGTGTCACAGCGTCGGCATTGCCTGTTCCGTCCCGTATGCGCATGGGGGGGTTTGGCGGCATCGCCGGGCTGAGCGCCTGGCTGACCCGCCATGAGGCTGACGTAGTGATCGATGCCACCCATCCGTTCGCTGCGCGCATAAGCCATCATGCCGTTGCGGCGACAATGGCCTGTTCGCGCCCATTGCTGCGCCTCACGCGCCCGGCATGGCAAGCCGGAGAAGGGGCGATATGGCGCCATGCGCCATGGATCAGCGCCGTGCCCGCCATGCTGGGAACGACGCCGCGCCGGGTTTTCCTGACGACAGGACGCAAGGATCTCGAACCATTCAGGCATACGCCGCATCATTACCTTCTGCGCAGTATCGATCCGCCCGGCGATGCGCTGCCAGACGGCGCGACCCTCCTGCTCGCACGCGGCCCCTTCCGGCTTGACGACGAACTCATTCTGTTTCGCAAGCATCGCATCGATTGTCTCGTGACAAAAAATGCCGGTGCAGCGGCCACAGCGCCCAAACTGGAGGCGGCCCGGCAACTTGGTATTGAGGTCATCATGGTCGATCGCCCGCCTCTTCCGCCTGCCGAGGAAGTCGATACGGTCGAGGCCGCCATGACATGGCTGGAACGGATCAGGCTTCGCGGCTCAGAAGGCGGCGTAACCTGCGGCGATCCCCGGCTTCAGGGTACGCGACGCAACGTGTAGAGCCAGGGGGCTTCGCCGGGGCGTTCGACCAGATGAGTGAAGGCGCAGCCAATCAGCACCAGCGTGCTCATATCCGCATCCTCACCTCTGGCCTGAGCCAGGGACACATGCAGGACATGCTCTCCAGGGCGGCCTATGGCGCGGGCAAATACGACATGGGTCTCCCCTGGCAGCACCCGACGCAACACCTCTAAACCCTGATCGAGCTGGCCGGGGCGCGCCAAAGAACGGGGATTATAGAGCGCAATCACAAATCCGGCTTCGGCCGCGGCCTTCAAACGGCGCGCCACGATGTCCCAGGGCTTGAGATTATCCGACAGCGATATCACACAGAAATCGCCGCCGAGCGGCGCCCCAAGCCTCGCCGCCGCGGCGAGCACGGCACTGATGCCGGGTATGACGCGTATATCGATAGCACGCCACGCAGGTGGCCCGCCTGCCACGGCCTCGAACACGGCGCTCGCCATGCCGAAAACGCCCGCGTCCCCGCCCGAGACGACCACAGGCACTCGCCCGCTCATCGCCAGATCGAGCGCATGGCGGGCGCGATCGAGTTCCTCACGATTATCCGTCACATGGGGCGTTGCGTGCTCCCCAGCGCCCAGTGCAAAGGCGCGAGTGACATAAAGCCCGTAACCCAGCACATCGGTTGCCGCAGCCAACGCCTCACGCGCCTCAGCCGTGATCTGACCCGCTGCACCGGGCCCAAGACCGACCACATAGAGAACAGGCTTCATCGGGCACGCTTTCGCCCCGGCACGAGGACCATGGAGAAGTAAGGAGCCTTTTCCGGCGCCTGATCAAGCGGCAGGCAGATCTGCCCGGCTTGTGTGCCGCGTTCGACATAGACCGCCTTCTCGTGGCGCCCGCTTTGCTGCAAGGCTGCACGCACTTTCGCGAAATTGCGCCCGATCTTCATGATCACATGCGCATCACCCCGTGCGAGCCAGGCAGAAAGACTGGCTTCATCGAGCGTTGCAGGCAATACACTGAGAATATCATCACCATGCACCATCGGCAGATGGGCGGCTGACCAGCAACCGCTCATCCCGGTAATACCCGGCACGATCTCGCAGCGAAAATGCGGGCTGAGGCGGTCAAACAGATACATGGCCGAGCCGTACAGAAACGGGTCGCCTTCGCACAAAAGCGCAATCCGGCGCCCTTTCGCCAGCTCTTCTGACAGCCTCTGGGCGCAACGGTCGTAAAATGCGGCCATATCGACCAGATAACGCGGGTCCTCCACCGGCACAGCCGTGGTGAATGGATAGTCGAAACGCAGTTCTTCTGCACCTGAGGGCACATGATCACCGGCGATGACACGCGCATGGCCCGGTTTGCCGCAAGCAGCGAACCACGCCACGACATCGGCGGCCTGCAGGTAACGCACCGCCTTGAGGGTCAGCAGTTCCGGGTCGCCCGGCCCCATGCCGAGAATCTGGCAGAGACCGGTCATTCGCTCTCGCTGGCCAACGCGTTGACACAGGCAGCCGCCATGGCGCTTCCCCCCTGCCTGCCCCGTACGATCGCCCAGGGGATTTCATTGAAGGATGCCAGTGCCTCTTTGGACTCCGCGGCGCCAATGAAGCCGACCGGCATGCCGATAATGGCTGCGGGACGCTTGCCGCCTTGCCGGATGAGTTCCAGCAGGCGAAACAGGGCTGTCGGTGCATTGCCGATCGCCACGACCGCGCCCTCCAGGTCGCTCCCCCAAAGATCGACCGCCGCGGCCGATCGCGTGTTGCCAATAAATCTGGCCAGCTCCGGTGTACGCATGTCACGCAAGGTACAGATGACCTGGTTATGGGCTGGCAACCGCGCACGCGTCACACCATGAGCCACCATCTCAGAGTCACACAGGACAGGCCTTCCAGCCAGCAGCGCGGTACGCGCCGCGGCGACAAAGCCGGCAGCGAAAGCGAGATTACGGGTGATATCGACCATGCCACAGGCATGAATAACCCTGACGGCAACGCGTGCCTCGTCATGACCGTAAGCCGAGAGATCGGCCTCAGCCCTGATTGTCGCAAAGGACCGGGCATAGATCTCAGCGCCGTCGCGGATATAGTCGTAACTCTCTTCGGTCATGCGCTCCCCCCGGTCATGGGCCGTCTCGTTTCTTCCTGTCATGCCCGACGCAAACGCCTTCGCACGTCCTCGATGTCAAGACCAGACTCGGCAGGTCGATCAGAGACACTCCCCTGCCAGACGAGATCATATCCTTTTGGCCCCGCCACCAGTGTCACATCATGACTACCGCGCGAAGCACATCCCTTGGCGCAGCCCGAGACATGGAGCCGTCTGCCGTGCAGTTCGGTCACCAGCGACAACGCGTCGCGTTGTGTTGGCGCATGGGCCTGTGCGCAGCGCCCTGCGCCCGGACAGGCCACGAGGTCCGCTCGCCTGTCCTGAGGGTCGGTTATCAGGTCATGGGCTGCAACCGGGCGATCGAGCACCAGCCCGCGCCAGGGTGTCAGCCGTATCGCCGCGCCGGCAGAAGCAATGGAGGCAAGAGTCTGGGCACTGATTTCACCCAGCACCGCCACAGCACCAAAACACCCGGGCAGGAAAGGACCGAGCAAAGACGGTATCGCCCCCCTAAATGGTGCCGCCCGATGCAATGCCCGATCTGCAACGGCCCGACGCGCAGAACGCTGGAGCGCCGCCAGCACTTCGGCGACCAGCTCCGCCCTGTCCGGTTGATGGCGAAGGGCACCCTCATACAAAGCCCACTCCCCCGCCTCGTGGCGCAGGGCCAGATCACCCCGCAGCGCCCCTGAGGGGACCAACCCACCACCATCGACAGCAAAACTGAATTTCTCCGGCGGACGCCATAAGGGCGGCAAATCCTGCATCGCCTGCGTGATTTCATGCGCGAGAGCCAAGGTGTCGTCAGCGCAATCGGGATCGAGACCAGCCAGAGGCGATGCAAACAGGATGCGGCGCCTTGCTTCCTGCTGTGGCGCCTCAAGGCCCAGACCGCGCGCCACAGCATGCGACGTGAAATCGAGCGCGGCCTGATGATCGAGCCCCCGAATCTGGAGGTTGCCGCGCAGGGTGAGCGTGATGCGCGCATTGCCATGACGCGCGGCATAATCCGCCAGAAAACCCGATTGCCCGGGGTTCAGTCCTGTGGGGTCCGGGGTGACACGCACCAGCCAGCCATCATGCGTTTGCATTGGGGCATGAAGGGCTGGACACCAGCCTTTGCGAATGGGGGCGGAACTCATGACCCGGTGATACCTCTCCTGACCGGACAATGCGCATAAAAAAAGCTGCACGCCCGACGGACATGCAGCTTTCATCGACTTTCTGAACTGGCTGCCATGTAGTCGCCAGCTCGGGAGAGCCTTCGTCAGGGCAAGGTTGCTGGCGCCGCAGGGAGAGGCGGGGCCACAACCAGAGACTGGCTGCGCTGGACCAGCGTGCTGGGGCAAATGCCCAGCAGGATGGTGGCGCAGGCCAGCACGGTGATCAGTGCAGCATTGACCGGCGTGGGCGCCGTCAGCTCCGCGCGGGTCTCGCGATCTGCTGGCGCAGGCGTCAGCATGATCAGGATCAGGCGCAGATAGTAGAACAGACCGATCGTGCTGCTGGCGATCAGAACGAAGAGCAGAAGCGTGCGATGGGCCGAAACGCCCGCAGCCGCCACATAGAACTTCGCAAAGAAGCCGACTGCCGGGGGGATACCTGCCAGCGAAATCAGCATGATCGACATGGCCAGCGCTGCAGCAGGCTTGCGACGGAACAGCCCGTGCCATTCACGGATATCGGTACCCTGGGGCAGCACACCGTTCATGATGGCAAACACGCCGAGCGTCGAGATCGCGTAGGCCGCAAGGTAGAAGGCAGCCGAAGCCACGCCGAACGGCCCCGGTGACAGGAAAGCCACCAGCAGATAGCCCACATGCGCGATGGACGACCCGGCAAGCAGGCGACGCAGATCCGTCTGCACCACGGCCATCAGGTTACCGCCCAGCATGCTGAGCACGGCCACGATCAGGATCTCGTTCACCTGTGCGCTGGGCGCATAGAGATTGACGGCGGAGAAATAGCGCAGCATGGCCGCAAAAAGCGCGATCTTGGATGTCACGGCGACCAGGGCGGCCACCGGTACGGACGTACCTTCAAGCACATCGGCCAGCCAGAGATGGAACGGCACGGCAGACAGCTTGAAGAACATGCCCGACAGGATGAGGATAACCCCCATCACACCAATGATCGGCTCGGGAACATGGCTGAGATCGGGGGCTGCAAAACGCAGCGATCCGGTCTCGGCGTAGATCAGCGCAAAACCGAACACCATCGTGGCCGATGCGACACCCGAAAGAAGCAGATACTTCATCGCGGCTTCACCGGCGTCGAGACGCTGGTTGTGGAACGCGATCAGGCCAAGCAGGGCCAGGCTGAGCGTTTCGAGACCAAGGAAGAACGACACAAAATGAACCGCGCCGGTCATGGCCACGCCACCCAGTGTGGCCAGTGTGAGCAGCAGGAAATACTCGCTGTTCACACTCGGGTCAGCACTGATGGCGCCATGGCGCGACATCAGCACGATTGCCAGTGCGGAGAGAATGATCAGCGCACCGGCAAAAGAGGCCCATGTATCGGGCGCAAAAAGCGGGGTGGCACCCGTCATGACGAGCACGGTCGGCAGCATGATCGAGGCCAGCGATGCCAGTAGAACGATCACGCACAGAATGGCATCACGAACGACATGACGCCGCCAGGAGATGGCTGCGAGCTGCACCAGGCTTCCGAGGCACAGCACCAGCACCGCATTGGGGAGGAACGAGAAAGACATTACTGGGCCTGCTCCTGAGCGATGCTCACGACATGGGGGCTGGCCGGTGCCGACAGGTTGAGAACCGGCTGCGGATAGACGCCAAGCGCAAGGAGAAGAAGGGCTGCCACACCAAGGACAGCGAGATGCGGCACGGAAGGCGCACCAAGCGGTGCCACGGCATCGGTCTTTTTCGGACCATAAAAGACGCGCAGCATCATGGTGAGCGAATAGACCGACGACAGCACCAGACCAGCCGCTGCGAAGAACGTCATGGTATGGCTGACCTGCCATGTGCCCATGAGCACCAGGAACTCACCGACAAAGTTGCCCAGCCCCGGAAGGCCAAGCGAGGCCGCGGCGAAGAACATGGCCAATGCCGAGAACTGCGGCATGGCAGGCCAGAGCCCACCCATGCGCGACATGTCACGCGTCCCCAGACGATCTTCCAGAAGCCCCGCGATCACGAACAGAGCGCCTGTGCTGAGACCATGCGCCACCATCTGGGCGATGGCACCCTCCATACCGATGCGTGTGCCCGAGAACACACCCAGCAGGATGAAGCCAAGATGGCTGATGGAGGAATAGGCAATGAGGCGCTTGATATCGTCCTGCGCCACGGCAAGCCATGCGCAGTACAGGATACCGACCACGCCAAGCGTCATGGCGATGGGTGCGAGATGCGCCGCAGCGCCGGGGAAGAGCATGACCACGAAGCGGATCAGGCCATAGCCACCTGTCTTGGCCAGAACACCCGAAAGCAGAATGCTCGCAGCGGCAGGCGATGCTGCATAGGTGTCTGGCAGCCACGAATGGAAAGGCACCATAGGCAGCTTGACCGCAAAAGCGATGAAGAAGCCGAGCATCAGCACCGGGGCGATGGGCGCAATGAGCGCCGTCTGCGACAGGGCAAAGTAGTCGAACGTAATGACGCCGGTGCGCTGGGCGTTGACGATGACAAGGCCAAGAATGGCCAGCAGCATCAGCAGACCACTTCCCTGCGTGAACAGGAAGAACTTCAGCGCAGCGCGCTGGCGCCCTGCATCACCCCAGATCAGGATAACCCCGAAGAGCGGCAGAAGCATCAGCTCCCAGAAGAAGAAGAACAGGAACAGATCGGTCGCCATGAAGACGCCGTTGATCCCGGCCACCGTCGCCAGCAGCAGGAAGTGAAACAGGCCTGCGCGATCTGCCACGTTGCGTGCGCTGAGCAGCGCGCAAGGCAGGGAGATCAGCGCGTTGAGCCACAGCATGACGAGGCTCAGACCGTCAATGTCGAGCCGGACATTGATGCCCAGCATTGGCACCCAGGCCATGGAGAAATGGCCAAGCCATCCCCCGGCGCTGGCACCGCCTGACAATGCGCTGAGTGTGACCTGCGCAAGCAGGATCACCATCAGCACAAGCGTGATGAGCGAGGAAACCGACGCCGCGCGCGAGGCGCCGCGCAGCCCGACAAGCCAGGCTGCAAGACCCCCGATGAAGGGGATCAGAACAAGAGCGGGAAGTGCCAACATCATCATACCGCCAGACAAAGAGCTGCAACCGTTCCTGCTGCGATCCAGCCGGCATAGCGACGCACCTGGCCGCTCTGCAGCTTCGCAACAGCGTATCCACCGCCCTGGGTAAGGGCTGCAACCAGATCATAGAAACGATCGATGAAATCACGACGGTTCAGATGGGCAAGCACCATGAACGGCCGTACGAAAATCCGGTCATACAGCGTGTCGAAACCCCAATCGGCGCGCAGCGTCGAAATGGCAGGGCTTTCGGCTGCAACCGGCGCTTCGCCTTTCGGGCGCCACAGCGTCCAGGCGATGGTCACGCCGGCAATCGGCACGAGAGAGCCGAGAATGAGCAGGCTGGTGTTGTGCTCTTCAGGCAGGGCACCGAGCACGGGGGAAAGAAGATTGGAGAAGATATGCACGTGTGCGATGGCATCCGGCATTTCCATCCAGCCGCCCGCAATGGCGAGCACGGACAGGATCCCCATGGGCAGGGCCATGGCGATGCCCGACTTGCCATGTGCATGGGTGCGATGCCCGCCCCAGAACACGATGAACACGCAGCGGAAGATATAGATGGAAGTCAGGAAGGCACCAAACAGTGCACCGGCCCAGAAGATCGGGCTCAGATCATAGGCGCTGCCCAGAATGAGCTCTTTCGAGAAGTAACCGGCGGTGATCAGCGGCAGACCCGCCAGTGCAGCCGAACCAATCAGGAAGGCTGCAAACACCCAGGGCATGTCCTTGCGCAGACCACCCATCTTGAAGATGTCCTGCTCGTGATGGACACGCAGGATGATCGAACCCGCCGCCATGAAGAGCAGAGCCTTGAAGAAGGCATGGGTGACAAGATGGAACATGGCGGCATGCCAGGCGCCGCAACCGAGCGCGAGGTACATGTAGCCGAGCTGGCTCATGGTGGAATAGGCGAGGATGCGCTTGATGTCGGTCTGGACCAGAGCGCTGCCCGCAGCGAGCAGAATGGTCACGAAACCCACAATGGCGCAGGCGAACATCGCCAGCGGCGTAAGAACGAACAGACCATGCAGACGCGCCAGAAGATAGACACCCGCCGTGACCATGGTCGCAGCATGGATGAGCGCCGAGACTGGCGTCGGGCCGGCCATGGCGTCAGGCAACCAGGTCTGGAGCGGCACCTGCGCCGATTTGGCCATCGCACCACCCAGCAGCAGGAACATGCCCAGCGTCAGCGTGCGCGGTGCGGCATGGGGGCCGACGGCCAGAAGCGTCGGGATGTCCAGCGAGCCAACGGCTGTTGCCATAAGCAGCATACCCAGCAGGAACAGCGCATCGCCCACACGCGTAACCACAAAGGCCTTGCGCGCGGCGATGGCATTGGCCTGCTCGCCATACCAGAAGCCAATGAGCAGATAGGAGCAAAGGCCCACGCCTTCCCACCCGATAAACACACCCAGCAGATCCGATGCCAGAACCAGCAGAAGCATGGAGGCAACGAAGAGGGTCATGTAGGTGAAGAAACGCGCGATGTCCTCGTCGTCATACATGTAGGCACACGCATAGACGAGAATGAGGAAGCCGACGCAGGACACGACCAGCATCATGACCAGGGAGAGCCGGTCGAGCGTGAGCGCGATCTGGGCGTTGAAGGAGCCGACATTCATCCAGTTCCACAGCACGACGTGCAGCGAACCGAGCGAGTCCGGGCCGGAAAGGAAGCTATAGGCCGAAATGACGGCGAAAAGCGCACAAAGCCCCATACCGGCGCCGACGAGAAGCGTCGTCGCCCGTGCGGGAAGCTTGCCCCCGGTCAGCATCAGGATGATGGAGACCGCCAGGGGGCAGAAGATGACAAGTGGAAGCAGCATGGCCACGAGACTAACCCCCCAGACGATTGCCGGTATCGGCATCTAGCGTGGAGCGTCCGGCTGCATGCATGCGCAGGATGATGGCCAGGCCAACTGCGGATTCCGCAGCAGCGAAGGCGACCACCATGATGAACATGACCTGACCATCCGCCATATGCCAGCGATTGCCCGCCGCGATGAATGCGAGGCAAGCGGCATTGAGCATGATTTCGGTCGACATCAGCATGAAGAGCAGGTTGCGACGGACAAGGACGCCCAACGCTCCGAGTGAAAAGAGTATGACGGCGACAATGAGCGCGCCATTGGGATCGGCAGCAGTCATATCAGGATTTCCCTCCGATCCGGCGGCCGATGTGATAGGCGCTCACAAGCCCTGCCAGAAGCAGGAACGAGGAGAGCTCGACGGTCAGGATATAGGGGCCATAAAGCGTCAGGCCGACCGCCTTGGGGCCGATCGGCGCGCCAACAGTGCCCACCGCCATGGTGTTGTGGCTCACGCCATAGACCAGCAGACCCATCAGCAGCAGCGAAATCACGCTGGGGCCAATCCAGGCGCCACCGGCAAACCAGCCTTTTTCACGAAGCTGGTCGGGCTGGCCCAGATTGATCATCATGACCACGAACACGAACAGGACCATGATCGCGCCGGCATAGACGATGATTTCGAGCATGGCGGCAAAAGGCGCGCCCAGCTCTTCAAACATGCAGGCAAGCGCCAGAAGCGACACGACAAGGTAAAGCAGGCCGTGAACGGGGATGGTGCGGGTAATCGCCAACGCGGTCGCGCCGATGGCGATCAGCCCATAGAGTTCAAGCATGATATTCATGATCAGGGCATCAGTGCATGAATGTCGATAGGCTTGGCTTCATTTTCGGCTTCACCTTTGTTCTTGCCCGGGATCTTGAGCCCCGACACATTATAGAAGCTGTAATCATGTACCTTGCCGGGTCCGCTGATCAGGAGGTCTTCCTTCTCGTAAACCAGGTTCTGGCGCACATATTCGCTCATCTCGAAATCGGGCGTGAGCTGAATGGCGTAGGTCGGGCAGGCTTCCTCACAGAAACCGCAGAAGATGCAGCGTGAGAAATTGATCTGGAAGAATTCCGGATACCAGCGCCCTTCCTTCTCGCCTTTCTGCAGGCTGATGCAATCCACCGGGCAGGCCGCGGCGCACAGATTACAGGCCACGCAGCGCTCTTCGCCGCTCGGATCGCGGGTAAGGACGATACGACCGCGATAGCGGGGGGACAGGTACGGTTTGACGTCCGGATACTGCACCGTTTCATTGCGATGAAACATGTGCAGGAACGTCATCCATATGGTGCGGAGAATACCAAGCATGGCGCGCCCCCTCTCAGACGCCCGCGCGCAGCAGAACGACCGCGCCGGTGACCAGAATGTTAAGAAGAGACAGCGGCAGCAGCACCTTCCAGCCGAAGGACATCAGCTGGTCGTAACGAGGACGGGGCAGTGCTGCGCGCAGCAGGATGTAGAAGCAGATCAGCAGGAAAACCTTGATCGCAAACCACAGGAAGGGCGGCAGGAACGGGCCATGCCAGCCACCAAGATAAAGCGTGGTGATCAGGGCCGAGCTGAGCGCGACACCGGCATATTCGGCAAGGTAGAACATGCCGAATTTCATGCCCGAATACTCGGTATGGAAGCCTGCGCCGAT
This sequence comes from Asaia sp. A2, assembly GCF_057319415.1. Taxonomy (NCBI): domain Bacteria; kingdom Pseudomonadati; phylum Pseudomonadota; class Alphaproteobacteria; order Acetobacterales; family Acetobacteraceae; genus Asaia; species Asaia sp. A2. The sequence goes on along the minus strand of NZ_JBXWTO010000004.1, from coordinate 170,234 downwards.
TTCGTTTTCACCTTCCGGGAAGTCGAAAGGCAGACGATGCGTTTCGGCAATGCCGGCAAGCAGGAAGATCACGGCACCCAGGCATTGCGGGATGATGAACCAGCAATTTGTCTGGGCTTCCACGATGTCGCGAATGCTGAACGAACCGGCCGCCATGACAACGCCCATGACCGACAGGCCCATGAACACTTCATAGGAGATCATCTGGGCGGCGGCACGCATGCCACCAAGCAGGGCGTATTTGTTGTTGGACGACCACCCGGCGAGAACCACCGAATAGACGCCAAGGCCCAGCATGCCGAAGATGAAGAGCAGGCCGACATTCAGCTCACCCGCCACACCCCAGATGGGGGTGATAGGCACGACGCCGAAGCAGAGCAGAACGGCCAGAAAGCCGATGATCGGCGCAACAAGAAAGACCGGCTTGTCCGCGAAAGGCGGAATCCAGTCCTGCTTGAACAGCATCTTCATTGCATCGGCGATGACCTGAAACAGGCCGAACGGGCCGACGCGGTTGGGGCCGGGGCGATCCTGGAACACGCCGAGCAGGCGACGCTCCAGCATGGTCGAGACCGCTGCGACGCCGAGAACGCCAAAGACGGTCACGACGATCACAAGAATTGGCCACACGATGGGCATCATACCGCGCTCTCCGTTCCAATACGCTCGGCAGGCGCCATGATTTCAAGAGAAACCCAGCCCGGTGCCGACCAGGAGCGGGACACCATATGCGGCGGGCATGTGGCGACACCTTCGGGCAGAGAAGAGTCAGAGACGGCATCGACCGTGAACACTTCGCCATTCAGCGACAGACGGACCTGAGCACCCTTGGCCACGGTACCGCCGATACGCACCACCGCAGGGGCGGCGCGCTCGGCAATCGGCTGGGCCATCATGCTCATTTCATCTGTGCCGAATACGCGGGCTTCAGGCAGAAGCATGAACTGACCGGCACGCGGGGCGAAAGCCGACGGCACGTCCATGGCATAGGAGCCTGCCGCATTGGCCACCCCTTCCACCAAACGCACGCCGCAATCACCACCGCGCATCTTGCCACCAATTTCCTGCTGGAAGCGGTTCAACGACTGCTCAGAGTTCCAGCCCGGCACCTGATAGAACGGCACGAGCGTGCCGGGCATGTCGGTGCTGTAGGAGCCTTCCATCGTGGAATGCAGCGGGGTGTCGGGCGAGCTCGGCGGCGGGATATCACGCACGCTGATATTGGCGCGAATAGCCGTGCGTCCGCTGACGCGATGCGTCTGGCTGCGCAGCGGCGTGCCTTCGAGTTCATAGTCCGAACCCGGTGCTGCCTCGGGGATGCGGGCGAAAACCGGCATCGTCGCGGCAATCTCGGCGATCAGATCGTCCAGCTTGCCCCAGGGCTGCACATGGCTGAGGCCAGCCGCCTGCGCCATATCGGCAATCCAGCGCCAGCCCGCCTGAAGCGGGGCGTCGGGATAGACCACCTGGAAGAAGCGCTGGGCGCGGCCCTCGGCACTGACCAGCGTGCCATCCGTCTCGGAATAGGCTGCCGAGGGGAAGGTAACCTGAGAGCGAATGGCCGTCGGGGTGACCGAATGATCAAGCACCACGAGATTGGCCACACTCCCCACCAGCGCCTCGAACTGCGCGCCATCGAGGCGGCGGCTCAGATCGTTTTCGAGAACGATCAGCGTGGCATCGGCGGCGCGAGCGGCGATCTCGTCGAGCGAGAGCCCATCCATCAGCGCGAGGCCCATCGAGTTGGCTTCCGGCAGGACGAAGCTGATGAGCGGCGTCTTGCCCTTGGCAGCCAGAGCAGAGGCAATGTTGGCCGTTGCCTGGAGCAGGGCTGCCGAAGCGTATTGCAGGCCCGAAATCAGCAGGGGCTTCTCGGCAGCCAGCAGCGCTTCAGCAATGAGCGAAGCAGAAGCTGCCTCGGCGTCGGTCAGACCAGCCACATCGGGCGCCGACGCGTCGATGCGATGCGCGATGGCGAAGCCGAGACGTGCCGCATCTTCCGGCATGGCGCGGATGGCGTCCTGCGCGAAACCATCGAGATCCGTCACCGTGGGCGACACCACGAAGAGCGGCGAGATCGTGTCCTGACCCAGCGTCCGCACCGAGGCGTCCATCCAGTGAGGGACACGAGCCTGATCGGCGGCCTTGTTAAAGGCCGTGCGCTTGATCTGGCGCAGTGCCAGGCTCATGCGCGGCGAGGTTGCCGAGACATCCTCACCCAGGATCAGCGCGCCGTCAGCGGTTTCCATCTCATGCATGGTAGCGATACGCGCTGGGCCAGCGGCCAGAAGCGACACTGCCAGCTTGACCAGGCTATGCTGCGGCTCGGCCATGCCGGTCGAGAAATTCTCGGCACCGACGAGCTTGCGCAGGGCGTAGTTGGATTCCAGCGAGGCGCGCGGCGAGCCGATGCCAACCAGCTTGCCCGAAGCCGCGATCTTGCCGAAATGATCCAGCGCGGCCTGGGCCGGTACCGGCGTCATGTCGCCATTGATCACATAACCTGCCGAACGCAGGCGCGTGGGGGCGTTGACCCAGCCATGTCCAAAGCGACCGCGATCGCACAGGAAGTAGCGGTTCACCTCATCATTGTAGCGGTTGAGTGTACGGCGAACCTTGCCAGCGCGCTCATTGATGATGGTGTTGCAGCCCGTTGCACAGTTGGAGCAGACAGACGGTGCGCCCCGCATGTCCCATTTACGGCTGTACATCTTCGAGAACGGCTTGTCGGTGAACACGCCGGTCGGGCAGACCTCAATGAGGTTACCGGAAAAGGGGCTCTCCAGCGTACCGCTCTCGTGACGGCCGAAATAGACGTTGTTATGCGAGGCAAACACGCCAAGATCCTGGCCGCCCGCATAATCGCGATAGAAACGCACGCAACGATAGCAGGCAATGCAGCGGTTCATTTCGTGCTTCACGAAAGGACCGAGTTCCTGATTGTTGTGGGTGCGCTTGTCAAAGCGATAGCGACGCTCGCGATGACCGGTCATCACGGTCATGTCCTGGAGGTGACATTCGCCACCCTCTTCACAGACCGGGCAGTCATGCGGGTGGTTCGTCATCAGCCACTCGACCACCTCGCCACGGAATTCCTTGGCTTCGGGGTCTTCAACCGAGATGATCGCGCCTTCAGTTACCGGCGTCATGCAGGCCATGACGATACGACCGCGCGTGTCGTCGGCATTGGCATATTGCTTGACGGCGCACTGGCGGCACGCACCGACAGACCCGAGTTCCGGGTGCCAGCAGAAATAGGGCAGGTCTTCCCCTGCCTCGAGACAGGCCTGCAGAAGGTTCACGTCTGAACGTGCTTCAACCTCGCGGCCGTCGATTACGATTTTTGCCATCGGGCCGTTCCTCCTACGCCGCCTGCCCTGCGGCGCCGCTCTCTGCGGTACCGGAGGTGGGCTTGCTAACCATTCGCTGGAAATCCTCGGCAAACATCTTCAGGCCGCTGGCCAGAGGCGCAATCGCACCCGGCGCATGGGCGCAGAAGGTGCGTCCCATCGGGCCGATCAGGCGGGCCGCGTCATGAAGGCGATCGATATCCTCCGGCGTGCCGCGCCCTTCCTCAATGGCAATCAGAAGACGCTCGACCCAAGGCAGGCCGTCACGACAGGGCGTGCACCAGCCACAGGATTCCTGCGCAAAGAAATGCTCGAGATTGCGGATCATCCCGATCGGGCTGGTCTTGTCATCGAGCAGGATGGCCAGACCCGTGCCAAGGCGGCTGCCCGCCTTTTCCGGCGTCGGGTAATCCATGATGATATCAGCGTGCTCGGCCCCGAGGAACGCGGTCGAGGCACCACCGGGCAGGAAGGCACGCAGCTTGTAGCCATCCTGCATCCCGCCAGCACACTCATTCAGGATCACGCCAAGCGACGTGCCGAGCGGCAGCTCGAACACACCCGGACGCTTGGCGCGACCGCTGACACCGTAAAGCTTGGTGCCACCATCGACGCAGGCGCTCAGCCCCAGATACCATTCGGTGCCATTGGCAAGAATATGCGGGATGTTGCTGAAGGTCTCGATGTTGTTGACGACCGTCGGTGCGCCCCACAGACCACCGATCTGCGGGAAAGGCGGCTTGGCGCGCGGATTGGCGCGACGGCCTTCCAGCGCCGTGATCAGGGCCGTTTCCTCACCGCAGATATAGCGACCGGCGGAGGGATGAACATGCAGATCGAAATCGAAACCCGAGCCGAGAATGTTCTCGCCAAGGAACCCGGCCTCACGGGCCTGGATGACCGCCTGCTGAAGGCGCTCCAGACCCAGATGATATTCACCGCGCAGAAAGATGATGCCGTGCCGTGCCTGGATGGCATAGGCCGAGATGATCATGCCTTCGATAAGCTGGAGCGGGTTGCCCTCGACAAGGATACGATCCTTGAAGGTGCCCGGCTCCATCTCGTCACCATTGGCGACGATGTATTTCAGGCGGTCCTTGGAGGATTCCTTGGGAACGAAGCTCCATTTCATGCCGGTGCTGAACCCGGCGCCGCCGCGTCCGCGCAGCTTGGAGTCCGTCACCTCGGTGATGATCTCCGCAGGGCTCATGCCAAGGGCGCGGCGCAGACCGCGCCAGCCACCCTTTCTGTCATAGCCAGCCGGATCGAGCGGCGTCTCGCGATTGACGAGCGCCAGAAGCGGCTGCTTTTCGGGGTTGAGACCAGTCATCACTTCTTCCTCGCCCGAATGTCGTCGATGATCCCGTCGATATCTTCCGGACGGACAGGACCAAACAGGTCCTTGCCGACCAGCATGGCCGGCGCATGGTCGCAGTGACCAAGGCAGACGATAGGCAGAACAGTGAATTCACCGTCCGGCGTCGTCTCGCCCATCTTCACGCCCAGCTTCTTGCACAGGCGCTCGCGTGTCTGCTCCGCACCCATGATGTAGCAGGACACGGAGTCACAGAGCATGACCACGTTCTTGCCGACTGGCTTGCGGAACAGCAGGTTGAAATAGGTGGCAATTCCGTCCAGATCGGCCTGGGACATGCCCAAGATCCGTGCCGTATGGGCAAGATGCGCGTCATTGATCCAGCCGAAGCGCTCCTGCACCAGACGCAGCGCCTCAATGGCGGCGCCACGCGGGTGATGCTCATGGGCCGCCATGTCGATGAAGGTATCGACGAGATCCTTGGGGAGTTCGGCGTCCTGCGCCGTAAGTTCAGCGGTCGACATCGGCCATCACAAAATCGATGCTTCCGATGATGGCGATCAGATCGGCAATCATGGTGCCGCGTGACAGCATCGGAAGCTGTTGCAGATGAATGAACGACGGTGTGCGGATACGCGTCCGGTAGGACATCGTGCCGCCATCGCTCACAAGGTAATACTGGTTCAGGCCCTTGGTCGCCTCGATGCAGGAGCGCACTTCGCCCTGCGGAATGACTGGCCCCCAGCTGACGCCCACGAAGTGATGGATGAGCGTTTCGATGTCATGCATCGTGCGCGGCTTCGGCGGCGGCATGGCCAGCGGATGCTCGGCCTTGTAGGCCCCGCCCGGCATGTTATCGAGGCAGTAGCGAATGATGCGCAGGCTCTGGCGGATCTCTTCGATATGCACCGCAGCGCGGTCATAGCAATCGCCATTGACGGCGGTCGGGATATCGAAGTCGATCTGGTCATAGCCCGAATAGGGCGCCTTGCGACGGTAATCCCATTCCAGACCCGTGGCGCGCAGCCCCGGCCCTGTCACACCCCAATCCACGGCCTCTTCGGTCGTATAGACGCCTACGCCCTTCGTACGGGCCTTGAAGATCGGGTTCTTCATGACGAGTTCGTTGTACTCGTCCAGACGCTTGGGCAGATAATCGAGGAAGGCGCGAACCTCGCCATCCCAGCCCTGCGGCAGATCCATCGCCACGCCGCCGATGCGGAAGAAGGCCGGATGCATGCGGAAGCCGCAGATCTTTTCGATGATCTCGAAAACGCGCTCGCGATCGGTGAAGATGTAGAAGACCGGCGAGAGCTGACCCAGATCCTGCACCATGGTTCCGTAGAACACGAGATGGCTGGAGATACGGAAGAACTCGGCCAGCATGATGCGAATGAGCTGAGCGCGCGGCGGCACGGTGATGCCTGCCAGCTTCTCGACACCCATCACATAGGGGAAGTTGTTCATCACCCCGCCGACATAGTCGATACGGTCGGTATAGGGGATGTAGCTGTGCCAGGTCTGGCGCTCGGCCATTTTCTCAGCACCGCGATGATGGAACCCGATATCGGGCACCGCATCGACAATGAACTCACCCTCAAGCTGCAGCACGACGCGGAACACGCCATGCACCGAAGGATGGTTCGGGCCAAGGTTGAGGAACATGAAGTCGCTATTGTCGGAATGACGCTTCATGCCCCAGGATTCGGGGTCGAACTTCAGCGCTTCCTGCTCGTCGAAAACCTGGTCTTCCGAGAGCGTATAGGGCGGGCGCTCGGTCGCGCGGGCGTAGTGATCCTTGCGCAGGGGATGCCCGACCCAGGTCGGCGGCGTCAGGATGCGCGAGAGATGCGGATGCCCCTCGAACACGACACCGAAAAGATCCCATGCCTCACGTTCGAGCCAGTTTGAATTCGGCCAGATATCGGTGATGGACGCAATATTGGCATCATCGACAGCAAGCGGCACCTTGAAGCGCACTTCATCGATCGGCCCGTCGAAGGACTGGATGTGGTAGATGACCGTGAAGTCGGATGCCGGCAGATTGTCACGATGGATACGCTGGCGCTCGTCCACACAGGTCAGGTCGAGCAGCATGCGCAGCGCGCCACCGGCCTTGACCGCCTGAAGCACGGCACGGATCTGGCCACGCGAGACCCAGAAAGTCGGCACGCCATCACGCGTGGCTTCTTCCATCATGATCATGTGCGGCGGGAAAGCGGCGACCGAGGCCCCCATGCTGCCCGTGCCCATGCCTGCTGCGCGGCTGTTGTCGAAAACTTCGCTCATGGCTGCAGGCTCCTCAGATCGTGTCGGGCGTGCGCAGCTTGGTGACCGCCATGCGCTCTTCACGCTTGAGGTCGCGCATGCTTGCAGGCGTCACCTTGGTTACGCCCTGATCGCCCACCATCCAGCTGAGCGGACGGCGCTGCTTGCCGATGGAGTCCTGCAACAGCATCAGCCCCTCAAGCAGGGCGTCGGGGCGCGGCGGACAGCCCGGCACATACACATCGACAGGAAGGAAGCTGTCGACACCCTGCACGACGCTGTAGATGTCGTACATGCCGCCCGAATTGGCACAGGATCCCATGGAGATGACCCAGCGCGGCTCAAGCATCTGGTCGTACAGATACTTCACGATGGGAGCCATCTTGCGGAACACGGTGCCTGCAATCACGATCAGATCGGCTTCACGCGGGGTAGCGCGCAGCACTTCGGAGCCAAAGCGGGCAATGTCGTAACGGCTGGTAAATGCCGTCGCCATTTCCACGTAGCAGCAGGACAGGCCGAAATTGAACGGCCAGACCGAGTTCTTCTGCCCCCAGGAAATGAAATCCTGAAGCTTGCCCACAACAAGATTACGGCGCACGTCCTCGTGCGCCAGAAGTTCCTCAGGGGATTGCAGACGGGGCTCGCCGACGGCGGAGGTAAGAGTCCAAGTCATCGTTATACGACCTCGCGCTCGGGGATTTTGACAAGTTCAACGGGGGAGTTGGGCGGCACCTTGACCGGCATGCGGCGGTGCTTGGGGCCCCATTCGAGGGCACCACTGCGCCAGAGATAGACCAGGGCGAGCGTCAGAAAGACGACAAAGGTCGCAACCGAGATGAAGGCAGCCCAACCAGCCTCGACCACCACGGGAGCCCATGAGTAGATGAACACGCCTTCCACGTCGAAAATAACGAAGAAGACGGCGAGCAGATAATACTGCACCGGCAGGCGGATACGCGCCGAGCCGGTGGAGAGAATGCCCGATTCATAAGGAAGGCTCATGGAGCGACCGCGTGCCGCACCAACACGACGAGGGCCGAGAGCAGCTGACAGCGCCACCACGATGCAAAGGAAAATGACCGTAAAGGCCACGTAGATCGCTAAAGCATGATCTGCGAGAAACTGAGACACTGGCGCAACCACCTATTCCCGACGGGACCACAAGGCCTGCGTGCCATAACGGCGTGTAACACCGGTCTGGAACTAAAAAGCCAGTGGTCGTGAGGTTTTTTTCTGCGCCATTGCCTAGCATCACATCAAGTCCCTGCCTATCACCTGAAGGGGAGCACACGAACCCGTGATTATTAGTATTTAAACAGTCCTGTTTTTATTGATATTGATTATCAACTCCTCACCCGTCATCACGGTTTTGCCGTGATGACTTGTTGATACTTATTCTTAACTTCCCACTGCCTGCCGGGACAGGGCCTGATCGAGATATTGTCCTGCCCTGATGAGCGCCAGATGCGTGAAAGCCTGAGGAAAATTGCCCAGATGCTCGCCAGCCGGACCGATTTCCTCGGAAAAAAGACCGACGTGATTGGCGTATGAAAGGGTCTTGTCAAACAGGAACCGGGCCATCAGCAGGTCGCCTGAGCGGGCGAGACATTCAATGTACCAGAACGAGCACATCGTAAAAGTTCCTTCCCGCCCTTCCAGACCATCCTCATTATCTCCCTCGGCCACATGATAGCGGAAGACGTGGCTGTCATCGAGCAACTGGTCGCCCACGGCCTTCAGCGTTGCCATCCATCGTGGATCGTGATCACCGATGAAACCCATGAGCGGCATGAGCAGACAGGACGCGTCGATTGCAGTACCGCCCTTGTACTGTACGTAATACTGAAGGTCGTCACTCCAGAAATTATTCTGCACATCCATGTAAATGGCGTTCCGCTCACGCACCCATACAGCGATACGGGCTGGCAGACCACGCTCTTCCGACATCCTGATGGCACGATCAAGGGCCACCCAGCACATGATACGTGAGAACAGGAAGTGCTTCTTGCCGCCACGGACCTCCCATATACTCTCGTCGGGCTGGTTCCAGGCCGTGCACAGCCAGTCAATACCCTCGGCGATTGATTCCCAGGCCTTCCAGCTGATCCGTTCGCAGTGGCGATCGGCGTGATACACGGCGTCCATCATCTCACCGATGATATCGAGCTGGAGCTGATCCTCTGCCCCGTTGCCAATACGCACGGGTCGCGAGTCCCTGAACCCGCGGAAATGCGTCAGGTCGGTTTCGGGTACGAAGGCCTTGCCATCGATCGCATACATGACCTTCAGCCGCGCCTCACCCGGCTGGGCGTCCAGTCGGCGCTCATGCAGCCAGCGGATAAAGGCGGTGGCCTCCTCCGTATGGCCCGTTTTCATGAAGGCATAGACCATGAACGACGAATCACGGATCCAGCAATAACGGTAATCCCAGTTACGGACCCCGCCCGGATCTTCAGGCAGGCCGAAGGTCGCCGCCGCAACCATCGACCCGTATTCGGCTGAGGTCAGCAGCTTGAGGGCGAGAGTCGAGCGCGTGATATGATCGTGCCAGCGCCCGTGATACTTGGCGCGCGCCACCCAGTCGGTCCAGTAATTGGCTGTTGCCTTGAAGGCATTGGATGTCCAGTGGTCTTCAAGACAAAGATTCTGGTCCGTCGTCACGCTATCAAGCATGAAAATGGCCGTCTCATTCAGTTCGAGCACGAATTCGGCACAGGCATCATCGCCGATGATCGTCATGGGTATGGTCGAGCTGATACGCAGGCTCGGCAGGTCGGGTCGCTCAGGCTCGAACAGGATCACCCGGTCACTCAGGGCACGGGCCTTATGGCCGACACGGGCATAGTCAAACCGGGGGGCGCAATGCAGCCTGAAGCGCAGCGTACCGCGAACAGCTTTGACACGCCTTATCACCCGCTGCTCAGGATAATCAGGGGCCAGCGTCATGAAATCGGAAATTTCGCTCACGCCCTCAGGGGAGAGAACGCGCGTCAGCAGGACATTCGTGTCCGGCACATAGAACTGCCGGAAACGCCCGCCCTCGAGAACGGGCGCCAGCTCGAAGAACCCGGCGCTGGGCTCAAGCAGGGAGGCAAAGACGCTCGGGCTGTCGAAACGCGGCCAGCACATGAAATCGATCGACCCGTTCAGTGCGACAAGCGCTGTCGTGCGCAGATCACCGATAACGGCATGATTCTCAATCGCCATACTCATTCGCAATTCTTTCAACCCAAGGCTTCTGGATACCTGTGTAAAACAGCAGTCTGAACGACCTGTAAGGCGCCCGTTGTGGCGCCCCATTCTGTAGGCCGGAGACCCGATGATCGCCTAACGGAGGACGCGGCCCGACAACATTCAGGCAACCTGCGCTGCGCGGGGGCCGTCACGCCACCGGAATCCAGCGCCGCCCGTCACGCGCGAGAAGCGCATCTGCCTCCTCGGGTCCCTGCGACCCCGCCGCGTAGAAACTCGGCGCTACAGCACTGGTCGCTATCTGATCAATCGCAGCCCAGGCGGCCTCGATGGTGCCAGCGCTCTGGAAAAGCATCTGGTTACCTGCCATGCAGTCATGTAACAGCGCCTCATAGCCGACATTCGGCACTTTCGGGAAAAACGAGTCGTAGAGAAAACTGCTGGTTACGGGGGCAATCACCTCTTCCAGTCCGGGCTGCTTGGCATCAAACCCTATGGAGACACCCCGGACAGGATCGAGAAGAAAGCGGATGACATTACCTGTGCGCGGGTCGTTCATGTCCTGATTGAAAAGCGCATAAGGCGGCTTTTTAAAGACAATGTTGATCTCGGTGCGTCGGGCCTTCATGCGTTTGCCCGTGCGCAGATAAAACGGCACCCCACCCCAGCGCCAGTTATCGATATCCAGCCTCATGGCGACGTAGGTTTCTGTCTGACTATCGGGCGCAACCCCGGGTTCGCCGCGGTAGGCCGCGACGGGTGACCCGGCAATCTCACCTGCCCCGTACTGGCCCGTCACGCAATCCTGCGCGCGCACCGGGCGTATGGCTTCCAGCAATCGCGTCTTTTCCTGACGTATCGCCTCAGCGGCCAGAGAGGATGGTGGCTCCATTGCAATGAGGCTGAGCAGGACAAACAGATGGTTGGGCACCATGTCGCGCAGGGCACCCGTATGCTCATAGAAGGCGCCCCGGCTTTCAACGCCAATCGTCTCGGCGGCCGTGATCTGCACATGGTCGATATATTCGCGTCGCCAGATTGGCTCGAACAGGACGTTGGAGAAGCGGGCTACCAGAATACCCTGATTGGCTTCCTTGCCCATGAAATGGTCGATGCGATAGATCTGGCTCTCGCGGGCCTGCTGGCGCAAGGCCTCGTCGAGAGCACGCGCCGATGTCAGATCATGACCGAATGGCTTTTCGATGACGATCCGACGAAATTTTCCCTCCTCCCTGAAAAGCCCTGCCTTGCCCAGCGCCGTGGCGATTGGCTCGAAGAAACGAGCCGCAACCGCACAGTAGAAAATGGCGCTTGAGTCACCAAGGGTTTCCGCCAGGGTGACGAAAAGTTCGGGGCGGGTGAAGTCTCCCGCAATATAGTGGGCGTTGTGCGTTACCCGGTCCCACGTAGCACGATCGAGATGCGGGCATGAGAATTCCGCGGAAGGATCTTTCCCATCCTGCTCAGCCAGCGTGAACAGACGGTCAGCCCAATCCTGGCCAGTCTGTTCCGCTCGGTCGATCGCGATGATCTGGAATCCCACAGGCAGAGCGTCTGCAACGGCAAGATCATAGAGCGAGGTAAGAAGCAGACGGCGGGTCAGATCGCCTCCCGCTCCAAAAATGACCAGCTTGCAGGATTCAGAAACGGGCGCTTGCCCGATAACATTCCGAAGCTGGTCAGCGAGGGTCGACATGGTCTTTCTCCATCCTTCTCAATGAGCAGAATGAAAAAGCCCTCAACCCCCAATAGATCGACTAATTATTTTATCCTTCTCAAACAATCACGTGATCAACCGCGCCGCGGACTGTCATTCCCCAGTTGTCGAACCGTGGCGTCTTCTGGCTTGTCTTGCGGGAATTGTGTCTCCCACCCCCCGCCAAGGGCGTTGTAAAGCCGCGCCAGATTGCTTGCGATGGTCGTCGTGCTATCGGCCAGCTGCAACTGTGCCGATAGCAGGTCGCGCTGGGCAGAAAGCACATTGAGGTAGGTTGTCAGACCGCTGCGATACTGCTCCTGCGAGAGCTTGAGCGCGCGCTGGCCCGCCATGACTGCTGCCTGCAACCCGTCGCGACGGCGTTGCTCGTCACGATAGGCCACCAGGGCGTTGTCCACATCACGCCAGGCACCGAGAACTGTTTGTCGATAGGTGATTGCTGCCGCTTTCTGGGCATAACGATTAAGCTCAAGTTGGCCACGCAGCCGACCGCCCTGGAAAATAGGAAGCGAAATGGACGGACCGATATTCCACGCACGCGCGTTCCAGAAACCCAGATCGCGGAACGAAAGCGATTGCAGACCGAAATCGGCACTGATCGTGATCTTGGGATAGAATTCAGCCTCCGCCTCGGCCACATTCGCGACAGCCGCGTGAAGCTGAGCCTCAGCCTGCCGGATGTCGGGGCGTCGCTGGGCCAATTCGGAAGGCACACCCACTGGCACGCGGGGGGGCACGACCGGAATGCCGGCGGTGCGCGTCAGTTCGTCGTTCAATGTGCCAGGCGGCGAGCCGAGAAGCAGGCTGATCGCATTGATCTGCTGGGCAATACGCTGCTCGATCTGGGCAATCTGGGCCGTGGTCGAGTCAAGCTGACTCTCGGCACTCGTCACATCGAGCTCAGTCACGATACCGCTCTTCTGGCGCTCTTTCGCGAGAGAGAGTGTCTGGGCCTGCGTATCGCGATTGGCCTGGGTAATGCGCAACTGTTCCTGCAGGCCACGCAGTGTCAGATAATCATTGGCCATGTCGGCCTGTTGAGCAATCAGAACACCACGACGCTGCTCGTCCGTCGCCTGTAGATCGGCTTTGGCAGCTTCATACTGGCGCGCCACACGCCCCCACAGATCGACCTCATACTGAGCGTCGATCGAGTATTTCCACTGGTTGAGCAGGGGAATTGTGGCAGACCCCACACTCTGATCGAGCAGATTGGCGTTTTGCTGACCCAGCGCCGTCGCATTATCCTTGGCGACACCGGAAAGGATGCGCTGCAGTGATTTGGTGCTGTATTGCGAGCGGGTGTAGGACCCGCTGGCAGAAAGCCCGGGAAAGCGCTCAGCACCAGCCATCAGCAGCTGGGCACGGCTCTGCGCCAGCTGTGCCGTGGCACGCTGGATATCGAGGTTCTGGGTCGCCAGTCGCGTTTCGAGCGAGGTCAGGGTCGGATCGTTGAAGATCTTCCACCAGTTGACATCGGGCGCGTCCGGCGTGGTCAGGCTTCCCTTCTGGCCGGCATGGGCATGCATGTCATACTGGGTGGGCGACCACAGATCGGGTTTCTGGTATTTCGGCCCGACGCAGCCCGGCAGCGAGAGGACCATGGCGAGGGAAGCACCGCACAGCATGAGCGCACGCGGGGAACGGCCAGTCTTCAAGTCATGGCTCCGGAAAATCGTGAAACGGGTCATCAATGGGCACCTCCGGCCGGGCCTTTCTTGGCCACCGGGGACAACAGGAAGCAGAAGGGCACGACAAAGAACGCCATGATGCCAATCACCATGAAGGTCTGGTTGTAGGCCACCATCGACACCTGCTGCAGGAAACTCTGATAGTAGCTGTGTATGGCGTATTGATGTGCGGCCGACTGGGTCAGACCGGCATCGGTCGCTACCTTCTGCACTGTGTTGAGGTAATCCTGTCCGTTGGCATTATAGTCGGACGACCAATGCGCCATCAGGCTCTGGCGCACCTGCTTGGTTTCTGTAATCGCTGCCGTGGCGAGCGAGATTGCCAGAGAGCCCACATAGTTACGCGACATGCTGAACATGGCCGAAGCATCGGAGTTCAGCTCCTTGGGCAGGGTCGAATAGGCAATGGTCGAAATGGGCACGAACAGGAAGGCCAGAGCCGACGTCTGGAAGATACGATATTCCACCAGATGGGCATAACTCGTGGTCGGCACGAGCTGCGCCGAATAGAACATGGCCAGCCCCATCAGGAAGAAGCCGAACGCGATCAGGTTGCGCACCTGAACGAAGCCCATCAGCTTGCCCACAATCGGGATAAGACAGATGATCACAGCTCCGCCCGGAGCGAGCACCTCACCCGAGATCGTGGCCGTATAGCCAAGGACCTGCTGGGCAAACTGGGGCACGATAATGGCGGAGGCGTAAAGCAGACCACCCACCATCGCCATCAGGAACGTCCCAACAGCAAAATTGCGATCCTTGAAGATGGCAAGATTGAGCAGCGGGTTCTTGGCGCGCAGCAGCCAGATCACAGCACCCACCACCCCGGCCACGCCGAGCGCCGCCATGATGATGATGAAGTTAGAGCCGAACCAGTCATCATCCTCACCGCGATCGGCCATGACTTCGAGGCAGCCGAGACCGAGCGAGATCAGGCAGATGCCAATGACATCGACCTTTTCGCGCTTCTGCTTTTCCCATGGCGGGTCCTCCACGAGCGCCGAAACGCCGATGAGGGTTAGGATACCAAAGGGCACGTTGACGTAGAAAATCCAGCGCCAGGAATAGTTATCGACCAGATAACCACCAAGCAGCGGGCCGAGAATGGGGGCTACGATGGTGGCAATGGCGGTCAGACCGAAAGCCGCACCGCGCTTTTCAGGCGGGAATGTATCCAGAATGATGGATTGCTGGTTGGGCTGAAGCCCGCCCCCGAAGAAACCCTGCATCAGGCGGAAAACGATCAGCATGGGCAGGCTTGTCGATAGTCCGCAGAGGAACGACGACACCGTGAACATGGCGATGCAGATCAGGAAGTAGCGCTTGCGCCCCAGAAGCTTGCCGAACCATGCCGAGATCGTCAGCACGATACCGTTTGCCACCAGATAGGAGGTGAGCGCCCAGGTAGCATCGTCATAGGAACTGCCGAGCGCGCCCGAAATATGCGGAAGCGCCACATTGATGATGGTGGTGTCGAGCACCTCCATGAAGGCGCCCAGCGTCACAACCACTGCAATCAACCAGGGGTTGGCTTTGGGCTTCCAGTCGGCATGGTTGTTTTCGCTGGACGCGTCGCTCATTGGACGGTCACCGTCGGCACGACAGAGACGCCAAGCGGCAGGGGCACATTGGGGTCGAGCCCGCTATCGATCAGGATCTTGACCGGCACGCGCTGGACGATCTTCACAAAGTTGCCCGTCGCGTTTTCGGGCGGGAAGGCGCTGAACGCGGCACCCGCGCCGAGCTGGATGGAATCCACATGGCCGTGCAGGGTCAGGTTGGGATAGGCATCGACCTCGATCTCGACCTTCTGGCCGGGACGCATTTTCTGGATCTGCGTTTCCTTGTAGTTCGCAACAACCCAGACTTCAGGCTCGACCACAGAGAACAGCTTCTGGCCGGTCTGGACGAAATCGCCCTGCTCGACATTACGCTGCGAGATCCAGCCATCATGCGGTGCGCGCACTTCGGTCCAGCCGTAATTCAGCTGTGCCTGAACAAGATCAGCCTCGGCCGCCTTGAGGGCAGCGTTCTGCTGCTTCATCGTGGCTTCCTGGTTTTCGATGTTCGGCTTGACCGGGGTCGCCTGCTGCAATTCACCTTCAGCGCGCATGACCTCGGCATGAGCCTGGTCGAGTGCGGCCTTCGAGTAGTCGATATCCTGCTGGGTGGTCGCAGCGCGGGACACGCTGTGCTGGCGACGATAATCCGTCTCGGCCTTGAAAAGCTGGGCCTGCGCCGATGCAAGAGCCCCCTTGGCCGCGATCAGGCGACCGGGGAAGTTCTGCTTGGCGACCATGACCATCTGCGTGGCAGCGGCAAAATTGGCCTGAGCCTGTGCAATGCTGGCTTCAGCCTTGTGCAATGAGGCAATGTAGTCGCGGTCATCGATCTTGACCAGAAGCTGCCCGGCATGGACGAACTGGTTGTCATTCACCAGAAGCTGGGTGACATAGCCGTTCACATGAGGCGCAATCGAAACCTTGCGTCCTGTCGTATAGGCATCATCCGTCTCGATTTGGTTGCGTGTCAGCAGCCAGTAGGCGATCCAGACGATCACCACGACAACGACAACGGCAATCAGGATGATACGCAAAAGGGGGCTGCGTTTCTTGCCCCCGTTCTTCTTGTCCTGCTTGCCGTTCTTATCGTCATCACCCTGCGATGCGCGATTATCCTGCTCGTCGCCCTGCGCCATGTGCATCCTCTCGGCGTTGCTCCGCCCTTGCGCGCAGCAACTCGTTTTTGGCTCTGTAAACCCGAAATTTCATTGCCTGAACTGAAAATGACCGTTCGGTTCGGTCATGGACTAGCATAGGTCTTCGGGGCCTTCAATCATCTGTTTCAGACAATGTCCGGGGTCTTTTTCACCGCCGCCATGCCTGAATTCCTCAGCTCTGCGATATCCTGCCACGCCCCGGCTTACGCCTTCGTTACGCGCTAGAGATCAGACATTACTTGCCCATCCAGCGCATCACGATGGCCAAAAGCCAACAACCCGTCAGATCATCGCGAAGTTGCCCTCTCAGGTCTCGTCGTGCACGACACCATCGCTTCTGTTACGCAAAAGACACAACACATGCAGGGATATATTTGCCTTTGGCCCGGTTCCGCCCCATCTGAGGGCCTGATGCCGGACTCGGCGCATCTGAAATATTGTGGCTGTCAGGGTTCCTTGGGGGGGGCGTATATGGGTGATCTGCTGGATATCGAGACCGCCGAGCGTCTGATTGGTGAAACGCTTGTGCCGTTTCCTGTCGAGGCTGTGCCTCTCGCTCAATGCACCGGGCGCGTGCTTCGCCAGGACGTTCAGGCCGAGCGTGCGCTCCCGCCCTATGATCGCGTTATTCTTGATGGCATCGCGGTGCGCTGGCAGGCGCTGGACCGGATTTTCCGGCTGGCAGCCACGCAACCTGCCGGACATCCTCCCCTCACCCTGCCCCCTCAGCCTGTGCCAGCAGACGCAGGATCTTTTGTCGCGCCCTGCATTGCCGTTATGACAGGATCTGTCGTGCCGACCGGCGCTGACACGATCATCCCGCGTGAGCATTACAGTGTGAAGGACGACCTGATCACCCTGCACGCTTCATCTCACCCGCAAACCGGACAGCATATCCATTGTCAGGGTGCGGATTGCGCCGCGGGTGACATCCTTCTGCGCGCAGGCATCAGCCTTTCCCCACCCGATCTGGCCGTGCTGGCCGCCAACGGGCTCAGCCATCCCCTCGTCGCGCAGATTCCCTCGGTCGCCATC
The DNA here is from genome assembly GCF_057319415.1 of Asaia sp. A2. NCBI lineage: Bacteria > Pseudomonadati > Pseudomonadota > Alphaproteobacteria > Acetobacterales > Acetobacteraceae > Asaia > Asaia sp. A2. Next base: position 152,944 of record NZ_JBXWTO010000004.1, on the reverse strand, counting down.
ATCTCGACAGGCGACGAGCTTGTAGCCCCCGATGCGCCTGTTGCAGACTGGCAGATCCGCCGCTCGAATGAATATGCCATAGCCGCCTCGCTTGCCCGCAATGGCTTCACCCGTCAGAGCTTTGCGGTGTTACCCGATGACCTGGCAACGCTGACCGATCAGCTTGGCGCGCTTCTCGCGGAACAGGATGTTCTGGTCATCAGCGGGGGCGTATCGATGGGGCAGTTCGATTTCGTCCCGCAGGCCCTCGCTGCGCTGGGCGTGCGCAATATATTCCACAAGGTGGCCCAGCGCCCCGGCAAACCCTTCTGGTTTGGCATCTCGCCCGCAGGCAAGCCTGTCTTTGCTCTGCCGGGCAATCCTGTCTCGGCCCTCGCCTGTTGCAGTCGCCATGTCGTGCCTGCCCTGCTCCGTGCCCAGGGACTTTCGGTAACCCCTCGCCCTGTCCGGCTGGGGGCCTCTCTGGCACCTCTGGCCAACATGACCCGGCTTGTTCCCGCACAGCTCGTTCAGGACGATACCGGTACGGTCATTGCGATACCGCGCCCCATGCCGACCTCGGGTGATTTCAACCGACTGGGTGCAACGCAGGGGCTGATCAGCCTGCCCCCCGGCGAAGCGATATTGGATACCGGCTCGGTCGTGCTGTTCCATGACTGGTGAGGCGCCACAGACCAGCGCACCACGCGACCGGCTCGGACGCCCCTGGCATGATCTGCGCATCTCGGTCATGGACCGGTGCAATTTCCGCTGCCCTTATTGCATGCCGGAATCGGTCTTTCATGACGATTTCGCCTTTCTCGCCCCTGACGCCCGGCTGAGTTTCGAGGCGATCGAGCGCGTGGCCCGCGTGGCCTCCGGGTTTGGTGTCAGCAAGCTGCGCCTGACGGGTGGCGAACCGCTTTTACGGCCCGATCTCTCCCATCTCATCAGACGGCTCGTGGCAATCGAGGGTATTGATGATGTGGCCCTCACCACCAACGCGGTGCTGCTCGAACGCCATCTCGACGCGCTGCACGACGCCGGGCTGACGCGCCTGACCATCAGTCTGGACAGTCTTGACCCGACAATATTCAGCCGCATGAGCGGTGGACGCGCCGTGGTCGAGACCGTTCTGGCGGCCATCGACAAGGCTGCACAACGAGGATTTCCCGGCGGTATCAAGATCAATACCGTCGTACAGCGCGATGTGAATGAAAGCGAGATCCTGCCGCTCGTTGCCCGCTTCCGCCATACCGGCATCACGCTGCGCTTCATCGAATATATGGATGTCGGTACGCGCAACCACTGGTCGCAGAGTGCCGTCGTTCCCTCGGCGGTGGTCCTTGAGCGTATTGCCACCCGCTGGCCAGTCGAGGCCATCGCCCCCCGCTACAGGGGGGAGGTCGCCCGCCGATACCGCTTTACCGATGGCGCAGGTGAGATCGGTTTCATCTCTTCGGTCACGGCGCCCTTCTGTGGCGATTGCTCGCGTGCGCGGCTGTCATCGGATGGGCAGATCTTCACCTGCCTCTTCGCCACAAAAGGTACGGATCTCCGGCCCGCGCTGGCAGATGAGTCGGATGAGGCCCTGCGCGCAGCCCTGCGCGGCATCTGGCATGAGCGCAGCGATCGTTATAGTGAAATGCGTCATCCTGCACCGGTGCAGCCAGCGCCCCCGGAAGACGGACACGGGACGGGGCGGACGGGCGACCGGAAAATAGAAATGTATTATATCGGAGGCTGATGTGACATCGCTGACCCATGTGGATGAAAAAGGCGAGCGGCCCCGTATGGTCGAGATCGGCGACAAGACGGTTACCCGCCGCGAGGCTCATGCCCAGGCCCGTCTGCGCTTTCCCCCGGAAGTCGCGAATACCCTGGCTGATGCCGGTTACATGACCAGCAAGGGCGCGGTACTTACCGTTGCGCAGCTTGCCGGTATCATGGGGACGAAAGCGACATCACAGCTTATTCCGCTCTGTCATCCGCTTTCGCTTACGGGCTGCAAGGTGGACATCACGATCGAGGGCCATGATGCCGTGATCGATTGCCGGGTGAAATGCGAAGGCAAGACCGGTGTGGAGATGGAAGCACTCACGGGTGCCACGGTCGCCGCCCTGACGCTTTATGACATGTGCAAGGCGCTCAGCCACGACATGGTCATTCACGAGGTGCGCCTGATGGGAAAAAGCGGCGGCAAGCGTGATTTCAGCCACGAACCCGGCCACGGGTCCGGCCATGTCTGAAGCCGCCACCCTGACCGGACCGGCCTGCGTGACGCTCGAATATTTCGCCCAGCTACGCGATGAGGCCGGTTGCCCGACTGAAACCGTCACCACTCAAGCGACCACGCTTGCCACGCTTTATGACGAATGTTCCGCCCGGCATGGCTTCAGCCTCCCCCGGATGCGCCTGCGTGTGGCCGTCAATGCCGCCTTCACGCCGTGGGATCACAGGCCTGTCGATGGCGACCATATCGTGTTCATCCCACCAGTTTCGGGAGGTTGACCATGTTCCTTTTAACCGAAACCCCGATCGAGCCAGACAGCGTCGCCCGCGTCTTGAGGCGCAACGAGGCGGGTGGTTACTGCAGTTTCGAGGGATGGGTGCGCAATCATAGCGAGGGACAAGCCGTGCTGGGCCTCGATTATCAGGCCTATCGCCCCCTCGCAGAGGCGGAGGCGGCGCTCATCCTGCAGGAAGCAGAAAGCCGGTTTGATATCGTGGCCGTCTCGGCCATTCATCGTATCGGCAGTCTCGGGCTCGGGGATATGGCGGTATGGATCGGGGTTTCAGCCGCCCATCGTGATGCAGCCTTCGTCGCCTGCCGCTACGTGATCGACGAGATCAAGCGCCGTGTGCCCATCTGGAAACGCGAGCGCTATGCCGATGGCCATTCCGAGTGGATTGCCTGCCACGATACCGAGCCCTCACCCGAGTTGTGATCGGTGGGCCTCAGACGAGGCGCCACCCGACAATAAAGAGCACAGCTGCCAGAACGGAGCGTTGCACGCGCTCATTGACCTGCCCGACGCACAGGCTGCCGAGCACGATGCCCGGGATCGAGCCGCAAAGCAGCGAGACCAGCATCGGAATCTTGACCGCCCCCAGATACCAGTGCCCCATGCCCGCAATCAGGGTGAGCGGTACGGCATGGGCGATATCCGACCCCACAAGGCGCGCCGTACTGAGCGAGGGGTAGAGCAGGATCAGCACAGTCATGCCAATCGCCCCTGCGCCAACAGAAGACAGGGTGACCATCACACCAAGCACAGCACCAAGCACCACGGTAAGCGCCGCCGCCGCGCCGGAGGAGAGCTCGCCCGCATGACGATGGGACCAGGCCTGCAGCTCCTTGCGAAAAAACACGCTGGGCGCGGTAATGAGCAGGGCCACGCCAAGGGCTGTCGAGACCAGACGCGTCGTGTCGTGAGACGGGCTGCCATACCAGTGCAGAAACAGCAGTGAGACCAGCGTTGCAGGCAGACTGCCAGCCAGCATGCGGAACACGACGCGCCATTCCACCGCGCCCCGATGACCATGCACCAATGTGCCTACCGATTTGGTGATGGCCGCATAAAGCAGATCTGTACCCACGGCCGCTTGAGGATGCACCTTGAACAGCAGAATCAGCAACGGTGTCATGAGGGAGCCACCGCCCACACCGGTCATGCCAACCAGAAAGCCCACACCGAGACCGGAGAGCATGTAAAGATAATTGAGGTCGGCAAGCAGTGACATGAACGGGCCTTGGAGCACGAAGCGATGGAAGAGACGGAACTAGGCCATATTTCCGGGCAACAATCAACGCTCATAGTGGTTTGAATTCAATAAACGATTTCGTATCGTTGTTTACAGCAGGGTAGTGGCACTGCGCCTTGCCTTATCCGGTCGCGATGACGATAGTGAGGGCCTTCTCAGCTACAGACCGGAAAGATCATGCTCGATATCCAGATCCAGGCCCCTTTTCCAATCCTGCAGGGCAAGGGCGCCCCGGAATCGGAGCAGACCCTTGTCCTGCTGACTGGCCCCGAATTCGATGTCGCTGATGGTCCGTTCTCGCATCTCGATGCCGCAACGGGCGGGGCGCTCCGCCGGGCTGTTGCCATCTCGCGCTTCAAGGGGCAGCGCGACCAGAGCTGTGTTCTGCTTGCCCCCTGTGCGGCGCTGGCCCGAATCGTTCTGATCGGATGCGGTCCCGAGGACGAGCTGGACATTCCGACGATGGAAGCCGCTGGCGGGCAGGCCGCACGTGCCGTTCGTGACGCCACCCATGCCGATCTTGCCTTTGCGGGTCGCTGCGCCGCGTTCGCCGCCCATGCTGCCTATGGCGCCGCACTGAGCCGCTACAGCTTCGACCTCTATCATACCGACGAAGCGGAAAACGCACCGCAGCTTCAGCGCCTGCATCTGGGTGTCGCCGAGATCGACGCTGTGCGTGAAACATGGGAGAGCCTGAAGGCTGTGGCCGCAGGCGTGTTCCGCGCCCGTGATCTGGTGAGTGAGCCGCCCAATGTTCTGAACCCGCCCGAATTTGCCCGTCGTATCGAGACATTGCGCGATCTCGGGGTCGAGGTGGAGATTCTCAAGGCCGCAGAGCTGCGCGAACTTGGCTTTGGCGCCCTGCTGGGCGTGGCGCAGGGTAGCGATCAGGAAGCCCGCGTGGCCATCATGCGCTATCGGGGTTCGGACGAGGCGCCACTTGCCTTCATCGGCAAGGGCGTGACGTTCGATTCAGGCGGGATCTCCATCAAGCCGGCTGCCGGTATGGATGAGATGAAAACCGATATGGGCGGCGCAGCCGCCGTTGTCGGTGCGCTTGAGGCCGTGGCACGACGCAAGGCGAGCGTCCATGTGATCGGCGTGGTGGGACTGGTCGAGAACATGCTCTCGGGCAATGCCCAGCGCCCCGGCGATGTTGTGCGCAGCTATGCTGGCAAGACCATTGAGGTGCTCAATACCGATGCCGAAGGGCGTCTGGTTCTCGCCGATGTTCTGGCCTACACCAAGGCGCGTTTTGCGCCGCGCCTGATGGTCGATCTGGCCACTTTAACCGGTGCCATTGTCGTCAGTCTTGGCCATGTTCGTGCCGGGCTGTTCAGCAATGACGATGCGCTGGCCAACGCGCTTTTCGAGGCTGGTGAGACCACGGGTGAGGCCGTCTGGCGCATGCCGATGGGCAAGGCCTATGACCGGCAACTGCGCTCGGACATCGCCGATATGAAGAACATCACGGGCCGCCCTGGCAGTTCGATCACGGCCGCGCAATTCCTGGCGCGTTTTGTGGGTGACACACCCTGGGCGCATCTCGATATTGCTGGTGTGGCGTGGCGCAGCGACGCGGCACCGCAATGCCCCAAGGGAGCGACCGGGTTTGGCGTGCGTCTGCTGGACACGCTCGTGCGTCATCATGAAGAGGCAGACAACAAGGCCTCATGAGTGATATCGGCTTCTATCATCTGACGCGCACGACGCTGGAAGACGCCTTGCCGCCGCTATTGGGCCGCACGCTCGAAGCGGGGCAGCGTGCCGTGATCCGGTGTGGCGACGCGGCACAGGTAAAGGCGCTGGACGAGGCCCTGTGGAAGGCGAAATCACCCCTCTGGCTGCCCCACGGCAGCCAGCGCATGGGGTTTGGGCCACGTCAGCCCATCTGGCTGACAAGGGGAGACGATATTCCCAACGGCGCGCGTTTCCTTTTCCTGCTCGATGGCGGTGTCGAGGACGGGCTGGAAACGTTCGAACGTATCTTCACCCTGTTCGATGGCAATGATCCAGAGGCTGTTGCGAGGGCTCGGGCACGCTGGAGCCTTGCCAAGAAGGCCGGTCATAATCTGGCATACTGGCAGCAGCAGGAACGCGGGTGGCAAAAAGCGGGATAAGCCCGCCGCGCCTGATAACGCGAGGGACGCGTTGTTCTCGCAAGGCTTCCGACACGCTTCATCGGCGGTCGGACATCAAACGTCTTACTTGTCACAAGCCGGTCAGGCCTGAAATCCGTCGTTACCACCACTCGTTAATGCTGCAGGAACGGGCTGAGTGACCGGCGTACATCACTGGTGCTGGCCCAGATGATAAGGGAAGCATCCATGTCGTTGAACGGGAAAGTCGCCCTCGTTACCGGTGCCGCTCAGGGAATTGGTCGCAGCATAGCACTCAGGCTGGCACGCGATGGCGCCGATATCGCCCTTGTGGACATCAACGCCGATCGTCTTTCGGATGTTCGACGCGAAATTGAGGCCATGGGACGCAAGGTCTGTGTCTCGGCTGCCGATGTAAGCCAGCGCGACGCTGTCTATGCCGCCATTGATCACGCGGAAGCGGAACTGGGCGGTTTTGACATCATGATCAACAATGCGGGTATCGCGCAGGTGAACCCGATTGCCGAAGTCGCGCCCGAGGAAGTCGAGCGTATTTTGCGTGTCAACATCCAGAGCGTTCTTTGGGGCATTCAAGCTGCCGCGGCCAAGTTCAAGGCACGAGGCCACAAGGGCAAGATCATCAATGCCTCGTCCATTGCAGGGCATGACGGCTTTGCGATGCTGGGTGTGTATTCCGCCACCAAATTTGCCGTACGTGGCCTGACACAGGCCGCCGCCAAGGAATATGCCAGCGCTGGCATCACGGTAAACGCCTACTGCCCCGGCATTGTCGGCACCGATATGTGGGTCGAAATCGACGAACGGTTCTCCGAACTGACCGGCGCAGAAAGAGGACGCACCTACGAGAAATTCGTTGAAGGTATCGCGCTGGGTCGTGCCCAGACGCCGGACGACGTGGCGGCTCTCGTCTCCTTCCTGTCCGGTTGTGACTCAGACTACATCACGGGGCAATCGATCCTGACAGATGGCGGGATCGTCTATCGCTGATCATCCTGGCCGTCGGCCCGGTCACACAGGCTGACGGTTCAGAATCTCATGGCCAATTTGTCGTTCAGGTGAGGGCGTATCAACACTCCGGTAGATTCACCGCAAGGCCGCCAAGCGATGTTTCCTTGTAACGGTGGCTCATGTCACGACCGGTTTCCGCCATCGTGCGAATGACCTGATCGAGCGAAACAAGATGAGCCCCATCGCCATTCAGCGCGAGTGAGGCGGCGTTCACCGCCTTGACCGCGCCGAAGGCATTACGCTCGATACAGGGGATCTGCACGAGACCGGCGACCGGATCGCATGTCATGCCCAGATGATGTTCCATCCCGATTTCGGCAGCATCCTCGATCTGCTCGGGGGTTCCTCCCAGAGCAGCGGCCAGCCCCGCTGCCGCCATGGATGACGCAACGCCCACTTCACCCTGACAGCCGACCTCTGCGCCGGAAATCGAGGCATTCAGTTTGAACAGCCCGCCAATGGCCGAGGCGGTAAGCAGAAATTCCCGCATGGCCTGGGTCGTTCCGGGTGATGCGAGCGGCGCGCAGTAGTCACGGTAGTAGCGCAGGACCGAAGGAATGATGCCTGCAGCCCCATTGGTGGGTGCCGTGACGACGCGCCCTCCGGCAGCATTTTCCTCATTCACCGCGATGGCAAACAGGCTGATCCAGTCCATGATGGCGTGGGCCGAGCGCATATTGCTGCGCTCATGCGCACAAAGCTTTTCATGCAGGGCATGGGCACGACGTCGCACCTTGAGCCGCCCGGGCAAGATTCCTTTCTGCATGATGCCGCGTTCGATACAGGCCAGCATGACCGCGATGATCTCATCCAGATAGTGCTCCACTTCCGAACGAGGGCGCAGGGCACATTCATTGGCCATGACCAGCGCGGCAATGCTCAGATTATGGGTACGGGTCTGCTCAAGCAATCCGGCACCGCTGGTGTAGGGATAGGGCACATCAGGCTGCGCGTAGCCTGCTGTCTCCGTCACGCTTTCCGAAACAATAAAACCGCCACCGACCGAACAGAAACGGGCGCAATCAAGAACCTCCCCTTCAGCCGAAAGTGCCTCAAACTGCAAGGTATTGGGATGAACGGGCGGCACAGTTTCGCGGTCGAGAACCAGATCATGATCCGGGTCGAACGGGATCACCCGGCCATCATGACCAACATGCTTTGTGCGCCTCACGCGCTCAACGATCCCATCCGCCTGATCGGGGTCGACCGTATGAGGCAATTCGCCGCACAGTCCCAGAATGACCGCCTTGTCGGTGGCATGCCCCTGGGCCGTCCAAGCCAGGGAGCCGTATAGCGTCACGCGCAAACGGGCAATCTCTGCCAGACCGTCCGTTGACGCTGATGGCTCGGCCCCGATCGGTATCCGATGATCAGTGAGAGACATCATGAAGCGCTGCGCGGCGCGCATCGGGCCAACCGTATGGGAGGAGGAAGGGCCAATACCGATCTTGAAAAGGTCAAACAGACTGATCATGAACGTCTCACCGCGTATTTTTCCTGAAGCAGATGTCGGCCTGTAAACCTCTCATCCTGATTAACCCACCCGCCACAGCATGATCGCCAGCCACGCGCTCTCCCTGACACTTCATGAATCGGGTAGAACGCAGTGACAGTCATCCGGCATCTGGGACTTGGGGTTTCAACCATAACGTCTGGCGTCCTCCCTGACAAAACAGGCCAGACACCCGAACCATTCCTACGCTTGCAGTGCGCGAACACGGCCTGAACAGGGGTGGCTGACACCGCCCGAGCGTGCAGGGCAACAAGCCAGTCGCCGCGCACCAACGCAGCACAGGCAATCGCGCGGGACAGGACCGCTCAATGCGTACCATACCCCGCTGAACGAGTTGACGCCTGAGCTGCAAAGACGCTCTCCCTGACTGCAAGATCAGCGACGACCGCCACATCGACACACAGATGGGCTGCAATATCCTCTGCCGAACAGGCTGCCAGCCATTGTGCCAGGGAGAGGTCGTGATAATGATCCGATCGGAAGATTTCGAGCACCTTCATCACCTGCGCGCCATGATTGCGAATAAGATACCCTTCGCCACGCGGCACATAGGCCATCATACCAGGGCAGAGAGACGCATTTTGCTGTCCACCCCCCTTTGGCAGACTGTTCAGGCATCCCGCCCCATCAAGACAGATCTGCCATACCGAGGTGTTAAGGTGCCAATGCAGGTCGGTCTGGCAACCTGGTTCGATCTCCACGAGTGCGGCAGATAGCGCATCAGGGTCGCTGAAGGCGGCTGCCTCGACCACCCGGAGACTGCCCCACGCAGTGTGCTGGGCTTCCTGTGCCTGCAGGCGATGATGAAACGACACGCCAGAGGGCACATCATCGGCGCAGATTTCGGGAAATGCAGACAATGTTTTATCCGGCTCGCGTCCACCCATGAAGGCCACCACACTGGCCTGTTCTCCCGCTTCACAATGAAACCAGGCAACAGCCGATGCGGGCACGCTCCAGACATCGCCTGCCAGCAGCGTCTCGCTATGTATCGAGGCCCTGGCATGCCGCCGCATGTTGAGGGTTGCGCATCCGGCAACGACCATACCCCACCCTTGTGCAGGACATGCAACCGCTGCGCCGCATATCGACGTTCCAAGCGCATGATGCACAACCCGCACCTCCCGGACTCCAAAGGGAGCAACACGCTCGGACCAGGACCAGCCCTCGCCTTGCGGTGTGGTCATACAGGTCATCGAGCTGCGGGGCTTTACCCGCGGCATGAGGTTCCCGCCTGACACACGCCTTCCCGAGAACAAGCCCGTTCCTCTTGTCGGTACCGCGCCCAAAAGGCGCTGAAGGACGATACGATCGAAAGACGCCATGACTGGCCTCCTCTCCGGGAGTGCAGCGGATATGCATCGGGGCACGTCTCGTCTCCCCCGACAGATTAACGCCAAAGCCGTGTTGGCTCACATTAGATCACCAATTCGTGATGACGCTGCTGGTTTTATCCCCGAACGCTGTGGCCACTCTGACGCTTGCTTCCAAGAGACAAAAGGGAAGTTTTGATGAAAACCGTCCGTTTCAGCAACGACTGCGATGTCCCGGCTCTCGGTATGGGTAGCTGGAATATCGGCGATTCGACAGCAAGCAAAGCCGAAGAGATCGCCAGTCTTCACATGGGCCTCGACCATGGTTTGAGGGTGATCGACACCGCCGAGATGTACGGCAGCGGACGCTCGGAACGTCTGGTTGGCGAAGCCATTGCCAACAGGCGATCCGAAGTCTTTCTGATCAGCAAGGTCCTGCCCTCCAATGCCAGTTTCGAGGGTACACTCAGAAGCTGTCAGGCATCATTGAAACGACTGGGAACGGATTTTCTTGACCTCTATCTTCTGCATTGGCGCGGCGGCGTCCCTCTGGGCGAGACCATCGAGGCTTTTGAGACGCTCATCGACAAGGGCCTTATACGACGCTGGGGCGTTTCAAATTTTGATACTGAAGACATGCAGGAGCTCGAAGCGACAGCAGCGGGATGTGCCGCCAATCAGATCCTCTATAATCTGGAGGCACGCGGCGTCGATTATGACCTGATCGATCGCGATCGATCCAGTAACGTCGTCACGATTGCCTATTCTCCGCTCGGGCAGGGAGGAAGTTTGCTGCATGCTCCTGTCCTCGCAGAGATTGCCGCTGAACACGAAACAACCGCAGGCCCTGCCACGCCAGCGCAGATTGCGCTTGTCTGGACACTGAGACAATCCAACATTCTTTCAATCCCCAAGGCCGGAACACGTCGGCATATGAAAGACAATATTGCGGCTTTATCTATCAGGCTGCGGGTTGAAGACATGAAACGTCTGGACGGGTATTTTCCACCGCCCCAGCGCAAGGTGCCGCTCGAAATGATCTGATAGCCATGACGCTTCACTCGGCCCCAGGTCTTGCTCCAATGTGCGTGATTGCGATGCAGATGGCGGCAATGGACACGTGACGGTTTTCACGCATCGCGTGGCAACATCTCTGCACTTCTTGCGGCGTGCCCCTTAGGTTTTCGATCAGATGTCGTTGCCGACAAGCCCATTTGGACCAGGCGATCCACGCTCATTGTGTCTGGGCGGAATGACGGGGCGTGAGCCTCTGTTCCACAGGGCCTTGCGAAACCGGGCCTCGCGAAACCGGGCCTCGCGAAACCGGGCCGAGGCATAGACCCGGTCGCAGACAACGTGATCCAGAGTGTATGGCGGCTCGTCAAGGAGGGTCATGGCCGAGGGGAGTTCATGGGCCCGACTTGGCTTCAGGTCAAAAGACAGGCCTTGGTCCTGCGGATGAAAATTCGGTCTGCTGAAGCGTTCGGGCTGCGGGCCACCGGAGGCCGAGGCCAGACGGGATAGCGTACCGTTTCGTCTCATTACTGGCGCCGCCGGACGATTGCCGACATGGTCCGCCGCAGCTCGCACAGCAGGGTTTTGCCTTTCGGTCGGCCTGCCTCATCCAGTGGTTCTCACACCGAACGTGCACCACAGAAAATACAGGCTGCACCATGCTCATTGCAAATGAGGCAATGCAGTCACATTCAGCGTTCAGTCCCTGACACATCCTGATATTGGGAAATTATTTATTTTGCGTTACTAATTTATAAACGATAAATTAACATTATTTCTTATGAAGTCGAAGGAAGAACAAATTGACCCCTGCCGAATTCGAAAAATTCATGACCGTACACCCGGAACTGGTCGAGCAGTTCCGCAAGGATCGTCGTATCTGGGTCTCACACATACCCAGTGTTCAACTGCGCAGCTTTACTGATCACCTCAGCAAACTGCTGGAATGTCGATTGCTCTCCACACAGATCGAGCCTGAATTTGAATATGTCTTTTATGATCCAGAGGCTCATGGCAATTCGAGCAATGAGCTGCTTGAATTGTCCCACGAACGTGCCGGAGATCTGACGCGTCTCTGAATCTTCCGAGACTTCAGGGGCATTACTGGCCTCGGCGCAAGGATACCGAGACCAGGACGATCCGGACGCATAAGGCCTTTCGCGCACCGGTTTTCCTGAATCTGATGTCAGCTAACGAACGATGAGACGATTGGGCGATTCGTGAAACTGGTTTAAGAAGATCGCTCATAGCGTTCCTTCCTGTCAGGATTTCCCCTGCTCGCGACCTTCGCCCTTGCCCTGCTGCTCGCCTGTATTGTCCTGAGGCTGGCAATGCCTGTCGCGCGTCATCCGGGGCTGGTGGTCGTACGTCCGGGACTGCTGGCAGTGCAGATTGTGGTTGCCTGCTGGGCCGCCATTGGCGGCGGTCATGTGACACTCGGCCCCCTGGTTCTCAATCCGCTCACGGCCTGCTGGATCGTGCTCTGGGGATTGAGTCACCTGTCTCCCGAACGTGCGTGCGGCCCTGTCGGCGAGGCATTCGGCACGCTGGGTCTGCTCTGCCATGAGCCGGTTATGGCGCTGACCTGCTTCATGCCCTGCCTCATCGAAAACTGGCAGCAGCCTTTTGCAGAGCACGCAGGAAAGGCGCCGCAAGCAGACCGCAAGAGTATTAAGGTCCATCCTGAGGAATGGTCGACGACGCCAGTCCGGCAACAGCGACACAGAGGATGGCGGCTGGGCCTCCTGGCGCCTGCCGCATGCTGCCTTGCTGCGGCAGCCTTTTTCCCCTCGCATGGATTAGAAACCGCGCTCATCACGCATGATACCGGCACGGGTGCTCTTTCGGGGGTAATTTCAAGCACCGTTGGTGTTACGCCTGACACTGACACCATGCTATCCACCCGGCTCCTCCCCCTCGCGGCGTTGGCTCTCCTGCCGGCCTTCGCCACCATGCCTGTTCTTGCCTATTCCCTGATCGTACCCGCCCTGCTCGGGCAGAGTGGCATGTTCTGGCCTGTCGGTCTTGTCGTGCTTGGCAGCATTCTGTCCCTTCTTCTACCCCTTCAGCGCGTATTGTCTTTCTGGCCGCTCTTCCTTCTGGGTCTGACGCTGAGCGCGCGCGTCGGCGGCCTTGCTGATAGCGCCCTCGCGGGGAGTGAAGCCTTCGTTCTGGCGCTCGCCTTGCAAGGGTTGCGGGGAAAGACGGGTCTTCTGCAAAGCCCCGTCCCTCCACTGGCCGGCTTTCTTCCCTTTTGGCTGGGTTTGCATGTCGTGAATGGTCTGACCGGACTTTCACCTGCATGGACTGCCGGGGGCATGATTTTGAGTCTTGTGATCGGGGTGATCATGGTCAGGGCATGGCTTGCCTCCTGGCAGGCCCTCTCCCGCATGCTCCAACCCGTATATGGCGCATCCCATTCCACCGCAGGGCCGACAGTGCGCGGTACCGCCTCACTTTCCGGGCCGTTTGGCCTGCGAGATATACCGTCTCTCACTTTGGGTCTGTGCCTGACAATCTGTCCCGGACTTCTGGTCGGGCCGATACATGATGCGGCCCTGTTCATTGCAGGTGTACCTTCGGATATCTGGCGCGCTTGGCCGATCTGGTCGATTGCAGGAGGAGATGGTGCGTTCTGGTATCCAGCGCTGGTCTTTCTCGTGCCCGCCCTCATTGCTCCGGCTTTCATAACGCACATTCCGGCCATATCCGCACCGTTACCGCCTTGGCCGACCGCTACGCTCAAACTCGGTCTTCCCTGGGTGACACGTCGTCTGCTCGCCACCGGACGACGTCGCGTTGTCCTGATCCGGCAGGTCCTGCTGCGCCAGATGCGTAGTGATGATGTCATGTCCCGCCCTGCCGGTCTGTTCCCGCTCCGGCCTGACATGTTCCTTGCGCGTCACGCGCTCGTGCTCTGGTTGCTGCTCATCGCCCTTGCGTTGTCCTGGATGGGATGGACAGCATGATTGCCGCTATAGCCCTGCCGCTATGCGCCTTGCTGGGGCAGGCTCTGACCATGTTCCTACTGGCACCATGCCTTACCGATCTGGAGTGCATCGTGGAAAGGATGATGGCGGGACGTCACGGTCCTTCGCCCGGTTGGCGGTGGCGTCAACTGCGCGCCGGATGGCAACAGCATACGATAATATCGCCCCTGAGCTGGCTGGGTTTATGCGCCACGGTGATTGCCGGGCTGAGTATCCCGTACGCAACGACCCTGATACCGTTTCATTTTCTCTCGGAACCTCTCGCCTGCGGTGTTCTGCTGATCCTTTCCTGTGCGCCAGTATGGGGTCAGGCTATCACCGACACGCCGACACGGATGACAAGGCTTCGCCTGCTGAACTCGTTGGGTGCATTGGGGCACGATCTTCTGTTTCTGGTGCCTCTGCTCGCCCTGACGGGAACGCTGATCACTGTTGGATTACCAGGCTCGGCGACACTCGTCGGCTTGTTGCAGCAGCGCCTTCTGCAGCCTTCACCCGCCCTTCTGGGGGGACTTGTCTTCATTGCGGTTGCATTACTGCTGATCCTCAACCGTCGATTCCTGTCGCAGTCATGGCATGAGCAGCTGATTGCAGGCGCCGAGGGACGCCAACGCAGCCTGTTGAGGTATCAGCACGATCTGACGGCGCTGTGCTGGTATCTCCTTGTGGCCGATCTGATCTGGCCGGATTCGATTGCCATAGCGGCCACATCGGCTGGACATTTAGCCCTGCTATGGTGCCTGGCGGCGCCAGCCAAACTCGGGTTCCTGGTGATTTTTGCGACGGCGTGGCGGGTCATACGGCCTCTGCCCTCGGCGCGGCTAGCTCTTGTCCTGAGCGGTGCTGCCATCCTGCTGGTTGTTGCGGGAAGGCTGACCTCATGATCGTTCTTCTTGGACTGACCCTGCTCATCGCCCTCGCGGCGATTGGGCGCGATGCACGCATCCTGCCCGTTCACGGCACCTGCGCGGCGGCCTGTGTCTCGGGCATTGGTCACGGTGCGCCGGCTTTGGCCGCTCTTCTCTTTCTGCCCGTCCTCAATGGTGCGGGACTGATTGTACTCCGTCGCCATGTAGCGTGGCGCTCAGGAGAACCGCATGAGCGGCGCTCTGCCCAGCAAGCCGCCGGACTTGCCGCTTGTGCGGCCATTTTTCTTGTGCTGTTGACGGCACTTGTTGCAACCCCCGGCATACCGGCACTGGTATGCATCGGCATCGTTCTGGCGGGTCTCTGTGGTGCGACCCTGCCGGCACCCCTGTTACAGCTGGTCGCCCTGTTATGCACACTCAACGGTCTGCTTCTGCTGGGCGGTTACATGCATAGCTGGCCGCTGGTTCTCGGTACGGCTTTGGTCTGGACCGGCCTTCTTGCCCTGGGCGGATGGCTTATGCCGCGTCTTGCATGGCATCGTATCAACGGCCCTGACCATGATTGAGGCCCTTCACCAGCTCGCTCGTTTCCTCGTACCTGCATGGCCACTCCTGGCTGCCAGTCTCATGGCACTTCTGCCTGAGACACGTGCCTTGCGCTCGGCACGACATTTCGCTCTGGCCGGGCTGATGCTCACCCTTTGCCTGACACCGCTCCTCCCGGCTCAGGACCTGCTGAGCCGGTGGGGTTGTCTCATGGCGGGGGCAGCGCCTTCTCTTGCGCTGGGCAGGGGGCAGACCCGTCTGACCCTCTGTCTCGACTTTATATGCAGCAGCATCATTACCTTGGCTCTTTGCGCCCATGATGTGCTGGTTGTCGTATGCCTGACCGCCTGCGCAGCGCTCATTCTCGCGTACCGCGAAACGCTCGCCACGACACGCGCACGTCAGGCATGGGAATCGATGCGCATGCGCCTTGCCGGACTGATCCTTGCCTTGCTTGGAACCAGCCTGACAACCATGAACCCCGACCTGGCCATCGTCCGGTTGGGTGATCTGTTTCTGGCTGTCGGCCTCTGCCTGCTGGCAGGGCTCGGTACAACCGTACCCACACAGGGCATCAGTTCCGACGTTGGCCCTGATGGTGCGATGCAGCGTTCCGAACGGGCGACAGCCCTGCCCGACATGCTTTTGTGTCTGAGCGCCGTAGCACTCATGCTGCGTCTGCCCAGCCGAGACGTCACGCACATGGTGCTCCTTCTCGCGGGGCTCGCTGGTTTGTGGCTTTGTGTTCTGGCGCGTCAGGACGGCCCCAGATTTCTGGTAGCCCTTGCCACAATTGCGGCTGTGCTGCCCAGCGGACCTGTTCCCTCTCTGCTCTTCCTCAGTTCTGGCATGACACTCGCGGCCGTTTCCGGTGTTCCGGACACCATGCGACGCTGGATCATGAGCGGCCTACCTCCGTGGCCGGGCTTCACGGCGGGCTGCATCATGCTGTCAAGTCTGGAGACTTCCGGTCTCCTGCCAATTCTTCTCGTCCTCCCAGCATTGGGGCTGACGGCGAGCCGCGCCACCTTGGACTATCAATTACCTGTCCATTGGCGGGACCGCGCGCTCATTCTCGCACTCCTCATTCTGGGGATGGCCGCCCCTCTTGTATCGGGTCTCGTCCCACAGGCCAGCGCCGTCTGGGTTCCATCGTGGAGCGCACCATGAGCATGATCGCCCACATCAGGGCCGGAGAACGCCTGACCCCGCACCACTACAGCCTTGATGAAGGGCAATGGCGCAATATGATCACTGCATCACCGGGCTGGTTCATTGCCCATTGGTGTGACGATAAGCGTGCCTATGCCTTGTTTCTCGACCAGGAAACACCGATCATGGTCAGTACGGCCCTGATTGATGGGCGTTATTTTGCCCTGTCAGCGGCTATGCCCTGTGCCTCCTGGCCCGAGCGCATTGCGCAGGATTTGTGGGGCTGCCTGCCACTGGGCGCGACTGACACCGAGCCAGCCCTTGACCGGGGTGGCTGGTCCAGCATCGCACCGCTATCTGCCCGGTCCGTTCCCGCCTCGGTCCCGACGGACCACCCCCCCTCCCCATCTGTGTTCATGCAGAGCCTGCATGGCGATATGGCGCCGTTCATGTGGGGGCGTGGCAAGATCATGCCTGGCGCTGCACATACCGGCCTCATACATCACCTCAAGGGGCACAAACCCGAAGACGCGCTTCGCCTGATCGGGCGCAGCAATGCATCGGCGTTCGTAGCCGCCCCGCTGGCGTATTCACGCGCCATCGAGTGCGCCCTTGGTATTGCCCCCGATGACGATGTACGCGATGCCCGCACAATTCTGCTGGAGATCGAACGCGTCATGGTTCATTGCCGGGACATGGCCCAGATGGCAGGTTTGATGGGATTTAACCTTTTGGCCACCCATACCACTCTGGCTGAAGATCTTTGCGCTGGTCTGTGCACCCATCACGGGGCCAGCCGCCGCCTGACTGATATGATCACCCCGCAGGGAATCACTGCAGGCGTCGATATCTGCGCTCTCGCCCATGCCCTTCATGATGCTCTCATGCCGCGCCTGCCCGTTATCGAGGGGCTGCATACCCAGATGGCCGAAACCCTGGAAGGACTTGGCACGATCACCCCCGCCCGTGCCCAGGCCCTTTGCCTCGGTGGCCTGGTCGGTCGGGCTTCCGGACGCTCATTCGATCTGCGCCAGCTTGAAGACGACATGCGTCACGTTCCCGGTAGGGCAGGCTCGCGCCTTGGTGGCGATGGCTGGGCCAGACAATGCCTGCGCCTTGATGAGATACGTGACTCGCTCAGACGCATCGACCGTATTGCCGCAGATTTCGGCGTGCCTTTGCCGTCACCGGCAGCGGACACATCCGGGTCCGGGGAGGGTATTGGTGCTGTCGAGGGCCCTCATGGCGATATCTGGTGCTGGGTGCGCCTCGAAGAGACACGCCTTGACGGGATCATGCTACGTGATCCTGCCCTTGCCACGCTGGGTTCTCTCCCCGCGTTGATGCATGATGTCTGGGAGGACAGGCTTATTCTGGCGTCGCTGGGCTTCGATCCTGCTGGAGCCGAGCAATAATTCCCGATCAGGGGATTACTCCGGCCCAGCGGCAATAAGCATTAGGCCCCGACAACGACCCTGCTTTGCGTCTCGCCCCCGGCATGGCCCGGGGCGCTGTCCGGCGCGGTCTCTTCGGTATGCTTGATCGCTGGTGAAGCTGGCTTGAGCGGATCGGCCGGTGGACGCAGGGAGCTGGCCACGGCGCGCCACAGACGCGTCACGAACATCACAAAGCTGCTGAGCGCGGTCGCATAGCAGGCGCCAGTCAGCGAGAAATGCCGTGTAAGACCATAAAGCACGGGAAAATAGGCCAGTGTGATCCAGGTACGGTTGGCCATGAGAAAGCCGATTTGTCCCATGACCGTCAGCAAGGGTTCGAGCGGCACGACCAAAAGGGTGAGCACCGCAGAAACGAGCATGATCGAGACGTAATAGGTGGTACCATGCAGGTGGATGTGCAGCATTAGCGAGAAAATTCGCCCACCGAAGAAAGCCGCCACCAGAAGGAGTGCGATAGAAACGGCGCAGAGGATACCGAATATCTTCCATGTCAGGCGCTTGAGACCGCTCCAGTCCTGCCGGTCACGCATCTTGACCAGCTCGGGATAAAGCACAGGCGAGAGCATTTGTGCCGGTGTGACGATCCCGTCGGCAATCTGGCGGCAGATCCTGAATACGGCGGCCTCGGCAGAGCCGAGTAACGACCCCACGACCAGCGTGCTGATATGGCCGGACACTGCCCCGAGGGTCTGATTGATGCTTGTCGAGCGGGTGAAGGCCCACATGCCCGGCAATTGCCAGCGCCATTGCCCGAGCACATCACGCCAGCGCAAACGCAGGCCGATTTTCTGACGCAAGGTGGAAAGCGCAAAATACAGGAACAGGCCATAATCCATCAGCACGGCCCCGGCCCAGACCAGAACGAAAAAGCCGAGATCAAGATGCAGCCCATAGCCGACAGCCGTGCCCGCCGTACGGAAAATGGCCGTACAGGTATCGCTGACCGGCACGAGATGGAAACGCTCCGTCAGGCGCAGAACGCCATTGCTCCACCCGGTATACATGAACGGGCAGATCAGCGCGTAGCCATAGGCCAGGAACGTCACCCAGTGCGACCAGTGCGCCACATGCGCGTAGAACGTGACGCTGATTATCCCGATACAGACCGCCACCACCGCGGAGATCAGATCGAGCCTGACACAGAACCCGATGATCTGACGCAGGAGAACCAGGTCGCGTCTGGCGTAAGGGTCATTTCCGTAACGGATGAGCGTTTGCCAGGACTGCATGCGCGAGAAGGTCGAGGCCATGATGCCCAGAGAATGGATCAGGATCAGCAGACCGAACGACGCCAGCCCCAGTGCCCGCACGGCAAAGGCGATATAGGCAAAACTGCATATGGCCGTCGCAATGCGCCCCAATGTCAGGAAGCTGACATTATGGAAGATCCGTCTGGCGGCAGAGGGGTGGGTCGACATGCAGGGGTTTTGAACGTCCGGCCATGAAATGGGAAGGGAGGGGTCGAAAAAACTTGCAGGTTTCGCTCTTCGAGCCCCGACCGCCTTGCCTGAAAAGCGTGAGAAACCATCTCATGGTACACAGGACTTTCTGTCAAAGGCGAGTTTGTTCTTTTCACCCCTGACGTTTCGGGTGCCATTTCAACAGGGCCGCTTTCGTATCGGCCCTACCAGCGAGGTCCCATGTCCCTGCCCCTGAGCCCGGCACCTTTCCCCCCCACCATGGCCGTGCAGGCTGATCCCGCCCGGTTTCCCGCGCTAAGACTCGTTGCCCTGAATGCTGCGCTGGCTGAATCGCTGGGCTTTTCCTCCGCATGGCTCGAAACCCCCGAGGGTGTCGATTTTCTTGGGGGGCAGACACGGCCTGACGGTATTGCCCCTGTGGCACAGGCTTATGCCGGGCATCAATTCGGCCAGTTCGTGCCACAACTGGGCGATGGACGCGCCCATCTGCTGGGGGTTGCCGCCGACCGGCAAGGCCGTGATTTCGATGTTCAGCTAAAGGGCTCCGGCCCCACACCACTCTCCCGGCGTGGCGACGGTCTGGCCGCCATCGGGCCGGTCTTGCGCGAATATCTTGTCAGTGAGGCCATGGCCGCGCTCGGCGTTCCCACCACCCGCGCCCTCGCTGCGGTTCTGACGGGCGAAACGGTCTGGCGTGATCGCCCCCTGCCGGGTGCCGTTCTCGCACGGGTTGCTGCAAGCCATCTACGTGTCGGTACATTCCAGTATTTCGCTGCACGGCAGGACAATGAGGCTCTGCGCTTTCTCTGTGATCTGGCAATCACGCGCCATTATCCGCACGCAGCCACAGCCGAAAATCCCGTAAGAGCTCTCTACGAAAATGTGGTCGCGGCTCAGGCAAGGCTGATCGCCCAGTGGATGAGTCTCGGGTTTGTGCATGGCGTAATGAACACTGACAACATGGCCATTTCGGGCGAGACGATCGATTATGGTCCATGTGCCTTTCTCGATGTCTACAGCCAGGACAAAGTCTTCAGCTCCATCGACCGTAACGGTCGCTACGCCTATGCCAACCAGCCAAAACTCGCAGGCTGGAATCTGGCCCGCCTCGCCGAAACCCTGCTTCCCTTCTTCGATGCGGACGAAGCGCGTTCCCTGGCATGGGCACAGGAGACGCTGGGCACGTTTGCCACGCTTTACGAAAATGCATGGCTCGAAAAAATGCGTCCGAAATTCGGACTCACGACATGCGAACCGGATGACAAGGCCCTGATCGAGCGTTTTCTGGCGATCCTGGAACAGGACAGACTGGACTGGACACTGAGTTTCCGACGCCTGACCCGCCACGAGTTGTCATGCGATGCACGGAACTCACCTGCCATGACGAAATGGCTACAGGATTGGGACGCACGCTGCACACGGGAAGGCGTATCCGCCATTGTCCGTGAAAATGCCATGCGCCAGATCAACCCCGCAGTCATTCCGCGCAATCATCGGATTGCCGAGGCGATCGACGCTGCGGAGAGCGGTGATTTATCAGTGTTCCACGCCCTCCTCTCCCGGCTGGAATGCCCCTTCGTTGACGATGCCGTCTATGAAACCCCACCGCGCCCCGAGGAAGTCGTGCAGGCGACATTCTGCGGTACGTAGGCCCCGCTTCTTCAAAGGGGGGATGACTGACTCAGACGCATCACAAGATGGTGCCTCAACTTGCCGTAGTAATTGCGCGCCGGTCATCTCCGGTCCGGCTCGACACCCGCATTGGAACCCGCAAGTCGAGCGATATTGTGAAGCTCACCATCCTGGCACTACAGGACCCAAGGCGATACGATCCGGACCCGGAACGGAGTGACTCATGACCTCGATGCGTAAGCATTGGTTCTATCCCCCTATCGTCACGTCCTGCATCGCTGTGTTTCTGTGGCTCTCAGGTTTTCAGAACTCCCCAGTGAAGGCGGCCCACCAGACGCTCATCGGTGCGACGTGGATAGGCACGCTCGTCCTTGCTTGCTGGGTGTGCTATCGCCCTCCCACGCTCAGGCGTGGCCTTGTGCGCAGCCTTGCCCTTGGAGGTTCTGGCTTATGGATAGCGCGCCATACACTGCCCGGCTTCGATGAGGGTACAACCCCTCATATCGGGTGGGTCCGCTTCATCAGCGTCGGCCCTGCCGTTCTATGCGAAAGCACTGTCCTGATTGCTGCCATGCGAGTTGTATTCGGCAAAACTGGCGATCCAGACAAGCTGAAGGATCTCGGATTACCGCCTCTTGCCGTCAGGGCCATGCTCGCAGAAGCTCGTTTCTGGCGCTGGGTCCGGCACGCTCTGACCGGGCCACGATGAGCAGGAAAGGAAAAACAAACCAGTTCTTTCGCTGTTGACGCTGACTGTCGTTTTTTGTCCACTTCAGAAGCATTTCACTGCAACATAATAACCCTAACAAGCGGCATTCGGTGTAAACCGGACCGGCTCGCTGCGAAAAATATTTGTACCATGCGCACCCATCACTGCATTGAGGAGCTTCGTGTCCCCTCGAAGTTGATGCAAGGTCACGGGGCCATCATGCGCCATTCCCGCGCGGCATCCGGACTTATGAATCAAACGGGTCGCTCGTGCGCCTGAAACCGATTGCCAAACGGTTGAACAGGTTCATCAGTCCGACAGCGATGGTCAGGTCCACAATTTCCTTCTCAGAGAACACCTCGGAGAGCGTGCAAAATTCGGCGTCAGGAATGACCGTCTCTCGCACGCATGTGACACTCTCCGCCCAGGCAAGGGCCGCCCGTTCGCGCGCGCTGAATGTTGCCTCTACCTCACGCCATGCCTGAAGCACACCGAGTTTACGTGGGGAAACACCCTTTTCGAGCAGGGTTTCGTATGGAAATCGAGATAATAGGCATAGCCATCGATCTGTGAAATGCGCAGATAGATCAACTCGATCAGAAGCGCATTGAGTTCCGAACGGGCAATGTAGCGATAGACTTCACCCAATGCCCTGATCCCTTGCGGGGTAATCGCTTCATAATCCAGACGCTGCGGCATGTATTTGTCTCGCGGTGGTGATGGGTCCCAATGTTCCTCTCATGGGTGTTGCACCATCGGACAGGACGAAGAATGATGTTTTCAGTTGGACCTCCCATCTTGGTACACGCGAAGAACAGGTTTCTGGTCCTGTCGTCGCCGGGCGGATAGACCCAAGAATCATCACTCTTCTTCTCTCGCCCTGCGGTGCCCAAGCGATGCAAATTCTTCATATCGATTGCAGCCCTCGCCCTGACGGGCAAAGCCGGATCATTTCGGCGGCCATCGTAGCGCGTCTGCGTGCGCTCGAACCCGGTGCTGCCATTGTCTGGCGCGATATCAGTGCTCTGCCGATGCCCGATGCCCCCTACGCTGCGCTTCTGGCACACCCTGATGATGCGACGCCCCCTGCTGCGCGGGGATCGATTACCCTGTCAGAAACACTCATCAGGGAAATAGAGGATGCCGATATTCTGGTGCTGGGAACGCCCGTGCATAATTTCACGGTCCCCGCCGCCCTGAAGTCCTGGCTGGACCATGTCGTGCGCGTGAACCGGACGGTTGCGCTGAGTGCACAAGGCAAGAAGGGACTACTGACGGATCGGCCTGTGCTTGTAGGTGTCGCGGCAGGTGGCGTCATCCTCGGCGAAGATGCCCAGCAGCCGGATTTTTTCACCCCGTATCTCAGAGCAGTTCTCGGCTGTATCGGACTCCATAACCTGCATATTGTTTCCGTTCAGGGAACGGCATTCTGCGATGTCTCCGCGAAGGCCGCGGCCCTGGAGAACGCCCTGTCGACGCTCTCACCCGTCCTTTCCGCCTGCACCGAGGCCGAACTTTCACACGATATCCCGGCGCCACATGTCTGAGACGGGCTCCCACGCATGACCGCACCCACGGCCCCGCTCGCAGGACTCATACTCGACAGGCAGAGCACGCGGACCCTGAGCGAGCAGATCGCAGGGCATATCGAAAGTGCCATACGCTCTGGCGCCTTGCCCAAAGGCAGCCGCCTGCCATCCTGGCGTGATCTGGTCACACAACTTGGTGTCGCCCGTGGGACCGTGCGTGCGGCCTATGATCGCCTGATTGATCGCGATCTGCTTTACACTGCCGGGGCAGCCGGCACGCGCATAGCCTCCCCGCCGGAATGGCCAAGCCGAATGAAACAGGCCGATACGGCCAACCCATCGATATCTGCTGCGGCATCGCGCCTGGATGACGAGACCGGTTACGGGTCTCTTGCCCTTTTCCGGCAGAGGGATACAAGGCCACTATCATTCCAGATGGGTGTTCCCGCGCATGATGTGTTTCCTGCCACGCTCTGGGCGCGTCTGCACCGGCAGGCTGTGCAGGCTTCAGCCCTCAATACAGGCGTCATGGACCCGCGCGGCCTGCCGGAATTACGGACCGCACTGGCCTCTCACCTTGCTCTGGCCCGCGGGCTGGATTGCACCCCTGATCAGATCCTGATTACGACGGGCTTTCGCAGTGGGCTTGCCATGGTCCTGCGTGCCATTGATTGCGCAGGCAAACAGGCCTGGGTAGAAGATCCGGGCTTTCCCATCACGCGTATGGCGCTCGAAAGTGCCGGTGTGCACCCTGTGCCGATTACTGTGGATGACGAAGGGCTGGATGTCGCGCAGGGGCAAGCCACCGCTCCCGGTGCAGCATTCGCGCTTGTTACCCCCGGTCAGCAGGCACCCATGGGGGTTTCGCTCAGCGCAGCGCGTCGCTGTGCCTTGCTGCACTGGGCGCGACAAAGCAATGGCTGGATCATCGAGGACGATTATCTGGCTGAACTGCATCTGAACGGCCGCTCGCCTCCGGCCCTGGCCTCGGGTGAGCATGCTGATCGCGTGATCCATATCGGCACATTCAGCAAGACACTTGCCCCTATGGTCGGGCTCGGCTTTGTCGTGGCACCGCCCAGCCTGCTCAAACGCCTGACCGAAACCGCCTGGTGGCTGGCCACCCCACCCAATAACGCGGTGCAGATTGCCGTGACGCGATTCATGCGCGAAGGGCATTATTTCCGACATCTGCGACGCACACGCGAGGCCTATACCCAACGGCGTGACCTGCTGCACCAGACATTGCGGCACTGCCGGGCGCCCGTAGCCCATGATGCGGGGTTGTCCGTCATCCTGCCACTTCCCTCGGGCTATGATGATGCCAGGCTGGCGCAGCAGGCGCGGGCGGCCTCCCTCGGGATTACGCCACTCTCGGCGTGGTTCGCCAAAGGGTCACGCGCCCGGTCAGGCGTGTTGCTGGGCGTGGCCAATATACGCCCCGAGCAGGTCGAGGCCGATTGTCAGACACTCCTGAGCCTTATGGGCACAGGCCCCTGACAGGGGCACAGTCCCCGCTTCCCTGCGCACCCAGCTACCCACGCACCCTCCCCTTTTCAATTTCAGGACAAGGACGATCAACCATGCCCGGCTTCCGACACGGCCTTCTGGCTCTTCCCTTTCTTTTTCCGATCTGGGGGTCCAGTCAGGCGCGAGCCGACACAGCGCCTGCTCCTGACTCAGCGGCGTTCATTGCCGAAGACCCGGCCCTGTCGAAGATGGTTGGCCACGCCATTCCGGCTTTGCAATGGCAAACGCTGGACGGGCAGACGCTTGATCTCGCGGCACAGACCCGCAAGGGGCCTGTCTATCTCAAGCTCTGGGCCACCTATTGTATTCCCTGTCGCGCCCAGATGCCCGGCTTTGAAGCGCTTTATCAGCGCTACAGGACACGCATGAGCATCATTGCCGTCGATATCGGCTTTGGGGAAAACCGTGACAAGGTTGCCGCTTTTGTCAAAAAGACCGGACTGACAATGCCGGTCGTGATGGATGACGGCAAGCTGAGCGACTGGCTGCAGATTCGTGCCACTCCCCTGCATGTGTTGATCGACCGTGATGGACGACTGGCCTATCTCGGCCATCAGGATGGCCCAGCCCTCGATGCAGCGCTTGAGCGGGTATCGACCAGACCATGCACAGCGGGTGAGATCCACTTTGCCGACATAACCCCCACACCACCTCTGACCACCGGAGAACAAATTCCCGAGATCACACTGGGCGATGCGACAGGTGCCACGGTGCC
Organism: Asaia sp. A2; assembly: GCF_057319415.1. Lineage (NCBI taxonomy): Bacteria > Pseudomonadati > Pseudomonadota > Alphaproteobacteria > Acetobacterales > Acetobacteraceae > Asaia > Asaia sp. A2. The sequence continues at coordinate 127,682 of NZ_JBXWTO010000004.1, read as the reverse complement.
TCTGCGCCAGTCTGGCGCGACCAGAAGCCGCAAACCCCAGATTGTCCTGTTCACAGCGCCCTGGTGCGAAAGCTATCTCGCCACGATGGACCCGCCGACTGCCCGCAACTGCGCGAACACACGTCACGTGGCGCAAAAACTTGTTGGGCACGTCGCGTCAGACTGGGTTGTTATAGGGGCGAGACTCTGGACCGAACCAGCAGATATGAATCCGTTCCAGACCCTCTACGGCCCCGGATTTCGCGTGCTGCTCGATCGGGACAATCTGGCTTTCACGCGGTTTGGTGTGCGTCAGATCCCGGCCGTGGCCCTCATCACGAAAGACGGCCGCCTGTCACGGATGATCGACGGATCGGACCCCGATCTGGCCTTGCAGATCAAGGCGTTTGCGCGTCAGGAGCAATAAGCCTGCCCCCTGATGGTTGCCGGACGCCCTGGAAGCGTCTGCGCTTTCAGGCTGAGAGTTGTTGCAGGCAAACAACCCCCTATGGGCCAGAACCGGGGAACCGGGACGCTATGATCACCGGTGTTCAGGATGCTGGTGATCAGGTGAGCGTTTTCCCACCTTTCCTGACGGCGTCCCAATCCAGATCAAAACGTGCCAGATATTTGCGCAACCGGTCTGCATCATTGCGGCTCGAACGCTGCGTACGAGAGACAGAAAACAGGGTTCGCCCTGCGTCAGACAGGCTGGACGACATGCGGCATATCCGCACGACCGTGGCCAGCTGGACGCGATCGAACATATCGATTGCGGCCGGATCCGGAACGATATCGGCCAGTGCTGCCATATCGTCCGTGAATAAAGAACCCGCGGCACCCTGCCTCGCGGGACGCCAGCGTGCCGACAGCTCTGCAATTTCCTCGTCGATCATGGGTACCGTAATGCGACCTCGTTCGGCCAATGTGCATAGCCTGAGCAACGAGTCCGACAGATCGCGATAATTCCCCGACCAGGCCGCATCGATCGATGTCGCAAAACGCATATAGCGCGCCCGTGCGCCCGGAGCGAAGCCGGCTTTGGTTCCTGAACGGCGTTCGGCTGTGTCAAGCGCGTGATCAAACGCTGCTTCAATATCTGCAAGACGTTCCCGCAAGGTTGGCAGACGTATGGTCCAGGGAAAAACGGACTCCATGCCCGCCCCGTCTCGCGCGGTCGCAATCAGGCTGAACTGTGCATCCAGATCGGTCTCGCCACCCAGCGGACGGTAGCGCTTTGCCACCGCCGCGCGAAAAAGAGTGTCGCGCAGGGCCTGTGGCACATTTTCCATGCCGTCGATCAGAAGCGTGCCGCGATGGGCCTGCGCCAGAAACCCTGCCCGTTCAGTCCCGGCCGCACTGCCGAGGCCTCGTTTCTGACCCAGAAGCAATGCGGTGCCATCCTGCGTGGCAAGCAGACTGCCATCCACGCGAACGAGCGGTCCGCGCAGCAAGCGGCGCTGGGTACGCAGCTCGTGAATATTGGCTGCAAGCGTGCTCTTGCCGCAGCCCGCCGGGCCGGTAATCAGGATGGGAGCATCTGACCTCAGGGCTATCTGCTCAAGCCGCCCGATCAGGCGATCAATCGCGGGGTCGGCACCCGCAATACCGCTACGCAGCAAAGTGGAATGTTCAGCAGAGGCGATCTCGAAACGATGCCTGATCGCGTCATATCGTGCGAGATCGAGATCGATGAGTGTCAGACGCCCGTTGGGTCCCGTATCACGACGCGGGGGCTCCATCTGGATCAGGCGCGCCGGGACATAACGACTTTCGGTGAGCAAATACCAGCAGATCTGCGCGACATGCGTGCCTGTGGTCAGATGGACGAAGTAACGCTCACGGTCCTCATCGAAACCATAGGCGAGAGCGAAGTCATAGAGCTTGGCATAGACCTCCTCCAGATCCCAGGGATTGTCGAAGTCGAGCACGGTCAGACGCACTTCGGTGTCCGGCGAAATGGCCGCAATATCACGTGCAACGTGATGGGCCAGTGCCTCGGCATATCCGGGATAAAGCAATTCGAAGCGATCGACCGGCAGGGAATCATGGCCGCACAGCCTGGCGCTTGGCTGCCACGACCCGACTCCGCGTGTGCGATCGATTTTGACGCCAAGCAGACCGATAACCACGTTTCTCATGAGACGATTATCCCAGATAAAAAACGATACGCATAGATAAAAACCGGATAAGCTACATCAGCGAGAACATTTCTTTTATCGTTCCGAAACAGTGCCTTAGACCAAAAATCGGGTTTTCTTTCGGCCAAACCTCCCGCCGTCCATGCTTGAGCCAGATGCAAGCGACGAAAAGAAAGGACATGGCCATGAGCGCGCCTGTAGAGATTGACGGCAAAATTCTGATCGAATGGGGCCACACGCCCGGGCCCGCGTTTGGCGCAGCGCTTGAGCAGGCACGCGCATTGGCAGCAGAAGGGCGTGATGAGGCCGCCATACGCGCTGCCGTGGCCCCGACTCCATTACTGCCCAAACTTCCGCTACAGGACGCCGATACAGTACCGCTTCATGTTTCGCTGGATGCCGAAACACCCGATGAGGCGCTTAACCGTGAGCGTGTCATTGAGACGATGCGAACGCTGATGCGCACGCCTACGGTGACAGCGGCAGCCATCATGCCCGATGCCTGCCCGGCGGGGCCGCTCGGCACTATTCCAGTCGGCGGCATTGTCAGCACGCGCAATGCCATCCATCCTGGCATGCATTCACCCGATATCTGCTGCTCGGTAATGATGACGGATCTGGGCATGGTCGATCCTGTGGCTGTGCTCGATGCGGCCTCCGGGGTTACGCATTTCGGTGCGGGCGGGCGCGATCAGGGGCGACGCTTCACGCTCTCGCTCGACCTGCTTGATGCGTTCCGAGCCAATCCCTTCCTCAGCCACCAGAAAATGCTGCACACGGCGCAGTCCCATATGGGTACGCAGGGGGATGGCAATCACTTCCTGTTTGTGGGGCGGTCCCGTGCGACAGGCCATACCGCCATCGTGACGCATCACGGGTCACGCGGGCCGGGTGCTCAGCTCTACCGTGCCGGTGTGGAGGTCGCTGAACGCTGGAGGCGTCGCCTGTCGCCCGAAACATTGCGGCAGAATGCCTGGATCCCTGCGGATAGTGATGAAGGGCGCGATTACTGGGAGGCGCTCCAGATCATACGCCGCTGGACCAAGGCCAACCATAACGCCATCCATCAGGCGGTAACGGAGAATCTGCGTGCCACGCCGGCAGAGCGTTTCTGGAACGAGCATAATTTCGTGTTCGAGCGCGACGGGCTGTACCATCACGGCAAGGGGGCAACCCCAGCCTGGGGCAGCTATGCCAGCGATGCGACAGGCAAGGTGCTGATCCCGCTCAACATGGCCGAGCCGGTTCTGGTCGCACGGGGGCGCGATGCTGGTCACGCCCTGGGCTTTGCGCCCCATGGTGCGGGCCGCAACATGTCACGCACCGAGCATCGCCGCCGCATGGGTGAGGCAACCCCGGAAGCGCTGCTTGCCGCCGAGACACAGGGGCTGGACGTCCGGTTCTTCGGAGGGAAGATCGATGTATCGGAGCTTCCGTCGAGCTACAAACGGGCTGCAAGTGTCGTGGAGCAGATCGGGCGCTATGATCTGGCAGATATCGAGGATTATATCGATCCTGTCGGCTGCATCATGGCCGGCGATATGGCACCGCCCTGGCTGAATGGCCACCGTTCGGGTCGCCGAAACTAGAGCGAACCGCTGCCGGTATTCTGCGGGCACGACGCCGCAGAATACCGCCCCTGACGACAGCCTTTCGGCAGGTACGGCCGGTATGAAACGACCGGCGCCTCCGGCTCCGCACAGGCCGGTGGAGCGGCGCTCAAACCATACGCATCTCACCCTCGGGGCGAGAGGTGATGGGTCAGGCCAGCCCCACGCGCTTGCGCAGTTTGCGCAGTTCGCGTCCGGCCTCGATCATGAGACCATGCGGTGACAGAACTGTTCGCTTGATATCGAACAGCGTGACATCCCCTGCCGCAGACAGGGTGTGCATACCTTCATCATAGGGCGCGTAAACCGGCGGTATGGGCAAGGCTGGCCCGCTGTGAGTCACAACGCGCGCAGTGGTGAGTGCATCGAACCAGAGGGGGCGGATGGCGCCACCATAGGTATGAGCGCAATCCTGAACCGGCAGCATGAGCTTTCCATCAATCATGACCGGCGTGCCTCCAGCCCGTGCGCTGGAAGGGTCAAGGCGTATCGGGTTCTGACCATGACGCGTCCAGGAGCCCGTCAGGCTTTTGGCATAGGCAACATGCAGACAGCTTGGAGCTTTCTTGGCGGCTTCGACAGGGGTGTAGATCATCCACCACAGATCATCACGAAAGCAGAGCGTGGCATCAACGGCGACTTCGCCACCCAGATCGATCTGGCAGACGGGCTCCCACTGATCGGGAAAGCGCTTGGCACGATAGAGTGTCTGTGTGCCCGAACGATGCGCCTCGGGGAGCATCCAGAACGCGCCCTCTGCCTCGACGATCTGAGGGTAGGAAAGATGCCAGGGCTCACGCAGCACGATCTGCTGGCCGATAAGCCGATACTCTTGATCGTAGATGAGCACCTCAATTTCGCCGATGCGGTTGCGGTAGTCATAGATCTCGACAAAGACGTGCAGCCTGCCCTCGTGCCACACCCCGAACGGGTCAGCGCGAAACTGGAAGTCACGCGGCATGTCCGGCAGGAAGTGGCAGGGAATATCTGTCCAGTCGGGGCTTTCGAGCAACGTAGCAAGCGGGGCCTGCAAGATGCCGGTTCGCCAGATATCCTTTCGCAAGCTCATGTAATGTCTCTCCGGTAAATCAATACGCCACCCGACCTGACCGCAACGGGGCGGTTGTCCTGTCAGGGGGTGTCAGCAGACAGAAACAGGCAGGATTGCCCGGAAGGGATCTATGCCCGCTGCTGCATCAAGGTCCTGTCCTGCGTTACCCCCGGATGGCCATGAAAGCACCCCCTGTCTTGAAGTGGCAGGCGCAGAAAGGTGGTGCGGCCTAGCGCAGATCGACGCGGATACGCCCCTTGGGGCTGGAACCATCGGTCTTGGCCTCGATCTGGACCTGATTGGGTGGTGCGCCCGATGCCACGATCTGGTCGGCCACATCCTTGCCGTCCTGCTCGGTCAGTGTCTCGATCGATTTGACCTGCGCTGCCGGACTGCCTGTCTCGGGGGAGAGCACGGTGACCACAAACAGAAGGTCAGGCTTGCGTGACAGGGCGAGTTTCGTACTGCGTGAAACAGCTGGCGCCCACTCCGCCTTGGGTGTGCCGGCAACAATCTGCAGGAAGGGCGCGGGCGCGGGCTTGCCCGGAGGCGCAGGCGGATAATGGGGCTTGGGTGGCTTGCCCGCATTGGGGTTGAAGAGCCTTTGATCGGGCGGGGTACAAGCCGTCAGGCCCCCCGAGACGAGGCACAAACCGGCGATCGCCAAAGACCGAAATTTCAGGAAACCACAATTTGAAGCATTCGTCATCGTCATGACCTAAAGAACTTGCAGGAAGACCGCACACAAGCAAGAGAGCAGAAACAGAAAGACCAGTTTTCACGAAAATATCGATAAGATTTTTGGTAGCCCCCTCTCGTCTCGTCTTCCAAGGGTGCTATGGTTTCACCTCTTATAACGAAACCGCCTACTGGCCGGGAGACTACAATGGCTGTGAAAATCGCGATCAACGGTTTTGGACGCATCGGGCGTCTGGTACTGCGTGGTATCATTGAGAGCGGACGCACGGATGTCGTGCCTGTCGCCATCAACGACCTTGGCTCCGTCGAGGAAAGCGCCCATCTGCTGGCCTATGACAGTGTTCATGGTCGTTTCCCCGGCACGATCCGTGTCGATGGCAATGCCCTGATCATCGAAGCCAATGGCCGCACCTACGGCCCAATCCGTTTCTCCGCCGAACGCGATCCGAGCAAGGTGCCGTTCGAGGGCGTCGACGTGGCCATGGAATGTACCGGCCTGTTCACCAGCAAGGAAAAGGCTTCGGCCCTCATCAAGGCCGGTGCACGCAAGGTCCTGATTTCCGCTCCGGGCACCGATGTCGATGCCACCATCGTCTATGGCGTGAACAATGCCATGCTGACGAAGGACATGACGGTCATTTCCAACGCATCCTGCACGACCAACTGTCTGGCGCCAGTCGCCAAGGTGCTGGACGAGGCCTTCGGCATCGAATGCGGCTACATGGTGACCATCCACTCCTACACCGGTGACCAGCGCACGGTGGACACCCACCACCGCGACCCGCGCCGCGCCCGTGCTGCTGCGCTGAACATGATCCCGACCTCGACGGGCGCTGCCAAGGCCATCGGCCTGGTTCTGCCGCACCTCAAGGGACGTCTGGATGGCACCTCGATCCGCGTGCCGACGCCGAATGTCTCGGTTGTCTCGCTCGACTTCATCCCGAGCCGCGCACCGGCGTCGGTCCAGGCCATCAACGACGCCCTGCGCGCCGCTGCCGAGGGCCCGCTGAAGGGCGTTCTGGACTATAATGAAGCCCCGCTGGTGAGTACGGACTTCAACCACTCCTATGCCTCCTCCACCTTCGATGCCACGCAGACGGCCGTGATCGATGGCGGCAAGATGGTGCGCATCTGCTCGTGGTACGACAATGAATGGGGCTTCTCGAACCGCATGTCCGATACGGCAGCGCTTTTCGGCAGCCTGTAAGCAACAAGAAACCGGGAGAAAAGAGCATGGCCAGTTTCCATACGCTCAATGACCTGTCTCCTGAGGGAAAGCGCGTCCTTCTGCGCGCTGACCTCAACGTGCCGGTGCGTGAGGGTGCCATCACCGACACGACGCGTATCGATCGCGTCATTCCCACCATCTGCGAGCTGGCCGACAAGGGCGCGCGCGTGATCATCCTGAGCCATTTCGACCGCCCCAAGGGTCAGGTCGTGCCCAGCATGTCACTCGCCCCTGTTGCCGAAATGCTGGAATCCAAAATCCAGCACAAGGTGCATTTCGTGTCCGACTGCGTTGGACCGAAAGCTGAAGAAGCCGTTGCCAACCTCAAGGATGGCGAAGTCTGCGTTCTCGAAAACACCCGCTTTCATGCCGGCGAGGAAAAGAACGATCCGGCTTTTACAGACATGCTGGCCCGTCTGGGCGACGTGTATGTGAACGACGCCTTTTCGGCGGCCCATCGTGCTCATGCCTCGACCGAAGGTCTGGCCCATCATCTGCCGGCCTATGCCGGCCGCCTGATGGAAGCCGAGCTGAACGCCCTGACCGCAGCGCTCGAACTGCCTGAGCGCCCTGTCGGTGCGCTTGTTGGCGGCGCGAAGATCTCCACCAAGCTCGATCTCATCGGGAACGTGCTGGGCAAGGTCGATGTGCTGTTCATTGGCGGCGCCATGGCAAACACCTTCCTTGCGGCGCAGGGCGTTGCTGTTGGCAAGTCGCTTCAGGAAGCCGACATGCACGAGACAGCACGCAAGATCATGGCACAGGCCAATGACGGCAAGTGCGAGATCATCCTGCCGGTCGACGCTGTGATCGCCCGCGAATTTCGCGAGGGTGCCCCTTCGGAAGTCTGTGACATCCACGCCGTACCAGCCGATGCCATGATTCTCGATGCTGGTCCCAAGACAATCGCGCTGATCAACGCCAAGCTCGAAGATCTCAAGACTCTTGTCTGGAATGGTCCGCTCGGCGCATTCGAGATCAAGCCCTTCGATACAGCAACAGTCGCAGTTGCCCAGAAGGCTGCCGAGCTGACCAAGGCCGGCAAGCTCAAGACCATCGCAGGTGGTGGTGATACCGTCTCTGCACTGCGTCACGCCGGGGTTGCCGACCAGATGAGCTATGTTTCAACGGCAGGCGGCGCTTTCCTCGAATGGCTCGAGGGCAAGCTTCTGCCTGGCATTGCCGTGCTTACCGACGCTGCACGCCACGCTTTTCCGCTCTGATCGGCAAAAGCATACCCGCTCGGTTGCATCACGTTTGATGACAGCGTGATACAATCGGCGGGTTTCGGTTGCATAAGATTTTCTGACCTGGATACAGTCACGTCAGTCGGCAATCGGGCCCGGCATTTTCGTGAAATACTGCACCAACGGAAAGAGGATCGCGCTGTTGCGTATCTGTTCTGCCTTGATACTCGGCCTTGTGAGTTGCGCCTCCATCGCCCCGCTTCATGCAGCGGAAACCGGTGTAGCAGGACAGTCTGTGCCGCCTGGCGCCTCCCCGGCCCAGTCCGGCAATGGCCACGCCCTCGAAAATACGGCGACGCCCGAAGCCCGGATGCGAAAAACACCCAGCCATGTGCGGTCCCTCCACTCAGGGCTCAACACGGTTTCGGCTTTCTCACTGGAGCCCGAAACGGCAGACGCCCCCCTGATCAGACAGGCCTCGCTGACCGTGAGAGCGCAAGCACCGGCATCGCGTGACGGCTTTACCGAAGCACCCTTGCCCGATGACTCTCTCGACGCCCCCAAAGAGCGTGGCGGGGACGACAATACGAAGCTGCGCCCCGATTTCTTCCAGCGTAACCATCATCAGGTTGGCGATGCATTGACCGGCGGCGCGGGTGCCAACGATCAACGCCGCGGGCATGGCTCAATGGCCGCCGGTGTAGCAGTTGCCATCCCGCTCGACTGAAGCATACGGATCGGACTTCCTTCAGCTTTCGAGGTCGCCTGGCGAGAGCCCTCTCAGACGATCCATCTCACGCACAAGATCTGGCAATGAGCCCGCCTTCATCTTGCGCATGATCTGCGCGCGGCGCACTTTCACAGTGATTTCGCTGACACCCAGTATTCCTGCAGTCTGCTTATTGAGCAGCCCCGTGACCACCAGGCGGGCAACCTGTCTTTCACCCGCATTCAGGCTGCGCCATCGCTCCAGAAGCGCCTCACCCTCTGCGCTCTCATGCCGTGATGCCTCGTTGATTGCCAGGCCGCGCTGGACGGCATCAAGCAGATCGAGATCGCGAAACGGCTTGGTGAGGAATTCGATGGCCCCGTTCTTCATGGCCTCGACCCCCATGGCAATATCCCCATGACCAGTGATGAAAATCACCGGGTAATTCAGGCCGAGTCCAGCCATGCGCCGATGACAATCCATCCCCGACAGGCCCGGCATCCGGATATCAAGAATCAGGCAGGCGGGGCAGTTCGCTTTCGGCGCGGCAATGAAGCTCTCGGCATCAACGAAACAGTGAACTCTCTGCCCAACCGCGCTCAACAGATCATCAAGTGCCTGACGGATCGAGGCATCGTCATCGACCACGTAAACGATCGTCTCACCTGAATACCCACCCAACGCATCCATCACGATTTCTCCTCGCCCGCTGCGGGAATGCTGAAGCAGAACGCTGCCCCCTCTCGCCGATCCTGATCCAGCCATATGCGGCCTTTATTCGCCTCGATAAGCGTGCGGCTGATCGCAAGGCCAATGCCCGTCCCTTCCTGCTTTGTGCTCCAGAAAGGCTCGAACAGGTGATCTGTAAGTGAGGGCGCGATCCCGGCGCCATCATCGCTCACCCTGCACAGGCAGAAATCGTCTTCCTCCCACAGGGCAATCTCTATGTGGCCAGTTCCGGTCTCCTGCGCCGCGATCGATTCGCTCGCGTTGAGCACGAGATTGCTCACGACCTGCTGGATCTGGATCGGATCTCCCAGGGCAGGCAGATTGCTGGCCTTGCAGCGGATATGCGTTGCGATGTTGTGACGTTCGAGACGATGCTGGGCCATCGCCATCACATCCATCACCGCGTCAACCAGATTGAAACGCCGGCACTCGGTCACCTTGCCGCGTGTCAGATCCTTCATGCGCGTAAGGATGTCAGCGGCACGCGTGGTGTCGCGTATGATCCGCCCAAGCGCGGCGTCCGCCCGCTCGACGTTGGGCGGCCTTGCCGAAAGCCAGCGCTGACATGCCTGCCCACTGGTAACGATGGCGGCGAGGGGCTGGTTGAGTTCGTGCACGATGGACGAGGTCAGACCACTGACCATCTGGGCATGGACGACGCGAGCGAGTTGGGACTGCCCCTGCAAGGCCAGTTCCTTGGCATGCTGAAGCCGGATGGCGAGCCAGGCCGTGATGACGATCGCCGCCGAACTGATCAGCAGATTGATCAATCCGGTAGCCGCGTTGCCATGCAGGGTGAAGGCAAAACTAACACCAGTCAGACCAAGACACAGGCAGCCAAGCCAGATGAGGCCTCGTGAGTGGAACGAGAAGGCGGCGCCTAGCAGCACCACCGTATAGAGCACCGGTATCGCGATCTCGTAGTGGGTGATCGTATCGGCAGAAAAAATGGCGGCCATGACCAGGCCGAGCAGGATGGGACGGGTCGCCCTGGCAGAGGGGTGCAAGCCATGACCGTCCCTCCCGGAGCCGGACGAAACGACATGACATGGCATGGGACACTGCCGTTTTCCCTGCCGGGCCATGCGGGCGACCATGCGGGCGGTCTCGGGCGTACCGCTCCCTTTTCTCATGCTCAGAACCTCGTACCAAGGCTGAAGACGAGTTGTCTCGGCGCCGAGCGCTGCATGGTCTGATAATCTCCGGAGAACGGGGCGCCGTCCACATTGAGGTTGCCGATCATCTTGCTGTTGAGCAGATTATAGACATCAAGACGCATGTCGAGCGGCGGCCAGCCTGCATGGCCTGGGCGTTTCCACGCGATATAGGCCGTGGTGTTCCAGTAATTCGGCCCCATGATATCGTTGGTGTACGAGAACGGGCGGTCGAGATAGACGATGCTCGTCGCCCCCGCCTCGACCTGCCCGACATGCACAAAGGCCGCGCTTTGCAAGGACAGAGCCGGGTATCCCGGCTGCGCCTTTCCCCTGATCGGGAAGACTTCACCTCCCGCAACCAGATCGCCACCGTAACGGAAGCGACTGACCGAAAGTGACTGGCTGAGCGTCAGATACGGGCCTACAGGCAGGCTGACCGCAATGTCACCGCCCCAGATATGCGAGGCCCGCACGATCCCGACAGTATTGACTGGACTATGCAACGTGCCGATGGACGCGGAAACAAGCCGGTTTTCGATGAGCGAGAAATACCCGTCCCAGGACAATCTGAAGCGTCCCTCTTTTCTGTGTCCGCCAATCGTGACTGTCATGTCCTTCTCAGGCGCAATGCGCGACAGGGCTTCATCGAAACTTGCCTGATCCGAAGCGGACCAGATCGAGGCGGAATAGCCGATATTGCCGCGAGGCGACATGCGGTAGCCGCTCTGGGTCTGGGCAGCGTCGATGAACAGATCCTGACGGGGCGACAGCGTCCAGAGCAGGGAGAGATGCGGCAGGAAGCCGTTTTGCGAGCGCAGATTCCCGCGGGGGGCGCCATCATCCCCAACACCGCCGCCTGAGGAATGCACATCTATTGCCTTGAACCCCAGCCCCAGAAGCAGGGAAGGCGTGAGCTTCCAGTCGTCATGCAGAAAGATCTGGCGCGAAGACGTGTGCCAGCGAGAGAGATTTTGTGTCTGAAAGGCGGGTCCATAGCGATCAAACGGACCGATGGCTCGCAGTGGCGTCCCGCTCCCCAGGAGCGGCTCATTATACCATGACTGATCGGCGACCGAGCGTGATGTCTCCTGCCAGAGTCCTGCAGAAAGAAGATGATGCCCGATCCGGTAGTCGAGGGTGAGACTGCCGCCGAAGCGCCGGACCGCAGAATGCCAGACCTGCTCTGAAAACGGAGCGCCGGTTTCGGAAGGGGTTGTCGGGTCTGAAACGCTGGCGTCGGTATACGTGCTCGCCCCATAGAAAAGCGCCTGGCCATGAAGGCGGCTCCCAATCCGGAAGCGGTGGGCCAGGGACCCTATGAAATCCTGCGAGACCTGTCCGCTGTCATACGGGGTCAGGGCCGCGCGCTCCGCACAGCTATAGGGACCGCATTGCGCCCCGGCATTTTCAGGGCGCGCCATATCGTAAGCGGCCCCATAATTCGGATAAGTGAAATCCGCACCGCGCCACCCAAGCTTGTCCAGCATATCGTGGGATACGTTGTTATAGCCCCAGACCTGCGCCTGCGAGGCCGAGAAAAAGGCAGTCAGGTCACCCCAGGCAACATCCTGCACGGCCTTGACGTTGCCGCGCAGCATGTTCTGCGAGCCCTGCCCCTGATATTTATCCTTGCTGATGCGCTGGAAGCCGGCGAGCACACGCGGTCCCGACGCGCCAAGCGTGCCCGATTGCCCGACCAGCGTCGTGACAAGAGTGTTGTTGCTGCCTACGGCCTGATTGACGGCAAGGCTGCGCGTTTCCGTGGGCGCCATGAGCGCATAGCGGATTTCGCCGCCATTATTGCTGCTCGAATAGGTGCTCTCGCGTGAGGTGCCGGGCGACACGACAATGGAGCCAATCGTATCAGGGACACTGATATTGAGCACATTTGTACCGCTCAGCGTCCCGAAACTCGAATCATTCAGCGGAATGCCCTCAAAGAGAATGCCGAGTTCATTCATATGAAACCCACGCAGAAACAGGCTCGCATCGGATTCATCGAGACCGTAGGAATCTGATGACGTATAGGAAACACCGGGCGTCTGGGCGAGGAGAGCGAGCGGATTGGAACCACTCAGCGTATTGCGCCAGTCAGCCGGGGTGAGCACGGTCATATTGGGCTGAACCGCGCGGTGGACATCTCTGGCCACCCTGATGGTCTCGGTCTGAGGGGTCGCCGTCTTTGCCGAGATCCGACGGCTCCCTCCTTTCGCCCGAAAAGCCTTTGCGCCGTTTTTCCACTCTGCGGATTTCGCCGCTGCACCGGCAAGGTTTTCTGCCTCGGATGCGACTTTTGCCCTCGCGGCCCCTTCAGCGGCCAAGGCTGCCTCGCAGGGCAGGAGGAGGGGAAGCATCAGGCCTGCCATGCAGGCCGCCTGACGCGGCAAAACGATCTGATTCCCCCAGGAATAAGCGGTTTTCCAGTGATGCATATCATGGCTCATGTCGAGATCTTCCCTGTTCGGGAATTCTCTAATGACAATATGCTTTTGATAAAATGATCTCTTTTGTATGACCTTCCTATACGAAAGTATATTTGTTCAGGACATTCAGATCATTACTTGTGATAGAGTTGTTCGGTACTTTCGTCTCGATCAGAACCCTGCCACCAGATTGAAATCGCAGAACACGCCCCGATCGCCGCGACTGGCTGCGCGGCGCAGACGCCAGCCAGCATCGACCGTCATGTTGAGATGACGATTGATCTTGCTGTTGAGATCGGCCCCGATACTGGAGAGCGTCACCACACGCGGCCCTATACCGGCCGGATGAACCTGCGAATTATCGCCCCAGTCCCAGAAAGCGCCGAGCGTATTGGTGTCTTCAAGCGCGCTGAACCCTGTCCATTTGCCAAGCGAGAAGCCCTTGGTATTGATCTCCTCGCTGAACATCAGGCCACGACTGCCGAAGGACGTGTTGACGTAATAGCCACGCACCGTACCCATACCGCCAATCATCAGCTGCTCACTATACAGCAGATTATGGGTCGCGCCCTGCCACGCGGCGCGCGTATTGGCCTTGAACCCCCAGGGAAGCGATAAGGCGCGCTTCAGGGTCAGGCGGTCATAGACATAATTCGGCTTGGCGTTGGGGAAGATTGTCTCATACCATCCGCGCTTGTTATAGGCTGAAATGCCGGGCGGCCCGTAAACGATCTGGTTGTTGATCTCGGTCTTGCCCAGAGGGTCCTGTAGCGATCCCATGAATCCGGCGACAAACTGGTTGGTCTCGGCATTGGCCAGAATGAGTGGCACAGCCGCGCTGAACTGGTCCGAGATAGTCGATTTCCAGTCAAAACCAAGCTGTGTCGTGCCATCAAGCCCGAACAACGTACCAAAGGCGATATGCGGCAGCATATGCTGCCAGCGCAAGGACGCCTGACCGGAAATACCCTTATTGGTAAGGGGTTGATCGGCCACCGGATAAGAGACCGAATAACTTCCGAAAACCAGAAGGGCATCGCGGGAAGTCAACGGAATTTCCCAGCTGCCATTATGCCCGGTGAAACGACCCGAGACACTGCGCTGCAACTGATAGGTGAGGATATGCCCCAGATTGAAGGCGTTGCCCCATGATACGCCAAGATCCCAGTTCACGCGGCCCAACGTGGGATCAAGCTGGTTGTTGTAGGCCCCGTAGATGTAGAGCGGCAGGCGATCGGCAACCTTCAGATCGACATCCGTCAAACCCGGCGCGGCACCGGGGCGATAGACCATATCAACCGTCCGAAACGGGTTGCTGTTGACCCAGCTCAGATCGGTCTGGAGGCTGTCCAGCGAGAGTGTCTGACCTGTTTGCAGCCCGCTCTGGTTGCGAATGGTGCGGTCGGAAAACCAGCGATTGCCGACGACCCGTATCGCACCAATGCGATATTCGAGCACATCGATATGCAAGATGCCCTGATGGATCTTCTGGGGCGATACACAGACCGTCACGAAGGCATGCCCCCTGGCGCGGTAATACCCGACCACGGCATCAATAAGGGCCTGCATCTGGCCGAAACGCAGGGCCTGCCCGATGAACGGCGTCATGATGGCTGTGAAATCAGGAGAGCGGAGGATATCAAGCCCGGTAGTGGTGAGGGAGGAGCGCCCGTCCTGTTCGCTGATACGCCCTGCAGGCTGGATGACGAGCGCACGAAGCTGGGGCAGCACCAGGCGGTCCGATTGCAAGGCAACGGGCGCGAGATCGTGGGTTCTGCTCTCAGGCGCTGCCAGATCCGGAAGATTGGCACTGCGGCTTGTTGCGCCGGAATGAAAGACCGTCTGAGCCTGCGCCGAGGGGGAATTGGCCATACCGATGACGGCGCAGCACAGAGCACCGGCCCTGAGGAGTCTGACCGTGAATGGCGTGCATCCTGCCCCCTCCTGCCCTGAATGATCCGAAGCACGCCCGCGCAGACCCTTCATGGTCTGGCTTCCTGCCGGTTGGATGCGGCAGCCTGTTCGTCCGTTACGACCGGTGCAAGGCGCGGCTCTGCATGGTCGGGGCGTTCTGTCGTCAGCAGCACATCACCATCGGGCAAGGCAACGGCATGATTGGCCTGCTGCATACCATCGCGATTCCCCGCCAGAGCAAACACATTGCCCCCGGCTGAAGCGAGCGAGGCGGCAGCATCATGAATCATGGCCTCCTTACCCGCGCCATGATGTCGGCATGGCTCGGGCAGCACATAGACGCCAGCGGGGCCAAAAGAAGCGTTCATGGTGGCCTGCGGGCGTATTCCGCCATTCCCTGCGCGTTCGTCGTCGCGAGCCGCTTTCAGGGGGGAAGCCTGCTCCGTCACACCAATCATGACGGCCTCGTCCTTGTGGGTGCCAATCCCGGCACCAGCACTTCCCCTCAGGGCCGGTTCGGATGGGGCTCCGCCGGCGACGAACTGGCCGGCTGCCACATTGTCGGGCGCCGGACAGCCGCCGGACACGGCTTGCCCGTCAGGGCCGATCAATGTGCCGGCAGGGGTAACGCGATAGGTCTCACCATTCAGCCCGACCTCTGCCTTGACGGGAGAGGGCCGATTGCCAACGACGCTATCGAGCGTGCCATTGGCTGAGGCCGAGGCACGCGCTCCGGGAGCGAAACCGCCCGCCGATTGTGCTCCCTCCGCCCGCTGCGCTTGGCATGGGTTTGCCCCTGCGCCAAGCAGCATGATGCCGAGGAGAACAACAGGAAGTGATAACCGCCAAGGACGGTGAAGAGCATGAAGGCGGCGCATGGTAACCAGACAGAAAAACAAGGATAGAACTAGTATATCACCAAACCGTGATCAATACTGATCGTTCCTGGTTTTTCTTCCGCCGCCCCCTGCCCGGACCCGTAATAAACAGGCCGGATGAGGGGAATACAGGTCTCGAAGCCTGCTCAGGTCAGGCCATGCATCAGGCATGGCCCGCCCGGTGACAGGGCCGGATCAGAAGCTGATGCCAGCCTGCAGGAAGGCATAGCGGCCAACAATGAGGCTGCCATACTGATAGATATTGGTGTTGGTGGCCGCATCCATGACGAAGGGCGGCTTCTTGTCGAGCAGATTGCTGACGCCCGCCTGGAAGTTCCAGCGGTTGAGGCGATAGCCCAGCGTGATGTCATGCGTGAAGATACCGGGGGTCTTGTACTGTCCGGCTGTCTTGGCCGTCAGATCGGTCACACCGTTATTCCACACCATGCCGCCGATATAGCGCATCATGTAGGTGAAGCTGAAATCGTCATGCTGCCAGGTCGCCTGGGCATAATCGCTTACGCGCGGCTGGCCGCTTCCACCGGCATAGAACAGACGACCGGTATAGTTGTACCACTTACCATTGGGCACGTTCTGCTGCAGGTAGCTGACAAGCTGCTGCATGTTGTTCGACACGGTCAGGCTGTCATGGGACGTCAGACGCACATGATAGTCGAGGTCGAAATCGATGCCGCTGGTGCGGATTCCGCCCAAATTCTGATAGAACGCGTTGACCGAAGTCAGCTGCTGCGAGGAAGAGCGCGCGGCGATAGCGCCGCAATTGCTGGTATCCGCACCGGTATAGCACTGGTCGAGAATATACTGCGTGCCCAGCGTGCTGATCGTGTTGTTGAGCGAATAATGCCAATACGTGACCGAGGCGGAGAGACCCGGTACCCAGCGTGGCGTGACAACCGTGCCGACCGTATAGGTACGACCGCTCTCAGGCTGCAGCTTGGCGTTACCGCCGGAAACCGTCGGAACCTGCCCCGTGTTCTGCGGAACGAAAGTCGCCGTATTGATCCCCTCGCTTGCGCAGCGGGCCTGAACAGCGGCAGCCTGTGCGCCGTAGCTGGAAACGGCACTGCAGGGATCGTATGCCGACGGGTAGCCGAGGCTCTGGCCGCCATAGAGTTCATAGACGTTGGGCTGGCGGTAGGACGTTCCGAGCGTCGCACGGAAGCGGATATCGCGCACCGGGGCCCAGTTGATCGAGACCTTCCAGTTCTTGGTCGATCCGAAGGTATTGTAGTCTGACCAACGGCCCTGACCGTCAATGGTCAGATCCTTGGCAAGAAATGCATTTTGAAGCAGCGGAATCTGACCTTCGGCATAGACTTCATTCACATTGAAGCCACCGCCGCTATAGCTTGAGGCATTGCCTGTGGAATCACCGCTCACAACGATCGGGTCGGGCTTGCTGCTCAGCTGCTCGCTGCGATGCTCCATACCAAAGGCGATACCGACATTGCCGCCATGCTCGTAGGGCATCTTGACGACGCTGCTGTTATTGATGCGCAGGTTGAAATCACGCAGCTGATATTCGGCATGATCGTGCTGCGTGAACTTGCCATAAGCGGCAGCCTCGGGTGAAAGCGGCGCGAGTGGGTTGGACAAGACGCAGCCCGGCTGGCTGGTGCAGACGGTCGGGTCATACACGATCTTGCTGCCCGGATTGGTGGGGTCGAGCTGACGCACACCAGTCATCTGCAACAGATGACGATAATTGCCCATGTTCTGCGTGTTGGCGGTCCAGCG
This sequence comes from Asaia sp. A2, assembly GCF_057319415.1. Taxonomy (NCBI): domain Bacteria; kingdom Pseudomonadati; phylum Pseudomonadota; class Alphaproteobacteria; order Acetobacterales; family Acetobacteraceae; genus Asaia; species Asaia sp. A2. Next base: position 110,219 of record NZ_JBXWTO010000004.1, on the reverse strand, counting down.
GCTCTGGCCGTATGTCATGGACGCATCATATTCCCAGCCACGCCAGATCTTGCCCTTGGCGCCGCCAATCACGGTCCAGGTATCGGTCGCGTAATCCATCTTGCGCGGACCGAGATCATTCATACGGCGCGACATGATCGCGTCACGTCCCCAGATATTATAGGGGCTGCCTGCCGGAATGGTCCAGGACGACAGCAGTGGAGACGGCTTGATACCACCGGAGACCGGGGCTGCAGCCATCTGCCGTGCCGTTGTCGTGTGGCTGTACCGCACATTGGCATAGGGCTTGAAATGGCTGTCCACATCGTAATGGGCATCGCCGGACAGGGCTGAGTTCTGGTTATAATTCTGCACCATCGTGTCTTTGGCAAAATTATACCGGTCGGCATTGCTGTAACGGTGAAAGGTGCCATCCCCATTCGAGACCAGATTGGCCCCTGTGCGCGGGTCGGTCACACGGCCTGCCGGAATGATGGAGGAGCCATAAAGCGGCGTGCCAGTCACCGGGTTGCTCTGCTGCGGGTTGGCCGCCCAGGCGCGGTCCTGGCTCATGATGCCGCCAGATGTATTGTACTGGCCGAAAAGGGTGACGTTGCCCTTGCCGTGATCGAAGTTGAAACCCTTCATGGCGGAAAGCAGGCCCGTCTTGGCATCGCCGTATTGCGAGATCCCGCCACGCATGGTGATGGTCGCCTTGGTGACGTCATGACGCAGCTTGATGTTGATCACGCCTGAGACGGCATCCGCACCGTAAAGCTCGGAGCCGCCATCCTTGAGCATTTCGACGCTGGCGATTTCCTCGATGGGGATCGTGTTCAGATCGACGCAGGATGTGGCCGCGTTGATTGCCGTGCGCTTGCCGTCAATCAGGATGAGCACACGCTTGGAGCCGAAATTGCGGATATCGGTGCAGCTCACACCACCACCGCCATTGGTCTGCTGGTTGGGCGTACCCGACGAGCCGACCGAGGGGAGGCGCTGGAGATAGTCACCCAGCGAAACAGCCGAAGTCTGCTGGATCTGTTTGGCGGTTACGATCTGGACGGGGTTGGCCGAGCTGTTGTTCGAGCTGCGCAGATACGATCCCGTTACCATGATCGTTTCTGATTTGGCCGTGGCCTGTTTGGTCTTGACCAGGGTCTTTTTCTTGGTGGCAGTTGCGTCCATCGGCACCGTGGCCGCTATGGCTGCCGAGGTAGATAGTCCGGCCACTGCCGTAAATGTCAAAAGGAAAGATCTGCGCAGGCTCAACGCCATAGGTCACACGCTCCACACGTAACGTAATTCATCTGAAACGTAACGCTGGCATAACGAGAAACTGGCGAGTGCGACGAAATATTTCTGTTTTGTGTCGAACTTTAAAAATTAATTGAATTAGCGTTATTTCGTTATCGCATCGTTAATCCCTATATCAGTCGTCGAATTTTCGTTGCGAAAATGACACGATATGGAGGGAAGTCTCGCAAAAAACGATCCACGACCCCCATTGCGACACAGGCGCAAAGTCAGGGGTGGGGCGGGAATCGCCTCTGGGGCACGGTAACGCTCCTGCACCCGGAGGCCGACGAGGTCAGGAGCCGAACTGGGCGGCAATCGGTGTTGCTCAGCAGACGCCCGCTCGGGCTTGTGATGACCGATACAGGCCTTTCCACACGAAAGGCATGCCGGAAAGTTAATGATGGCGTAGCCACCACAGGCCACGCATGGTCAAGCCGAGTCGCTAGCTTAATCCTGAGGTTCGTCGATCAGATGGCTGGTCAGATCGGCACCGCTTCCGCCTACAAGACCGCGCGCATATTCCTGCGCCGAAAAGGGACGCAGATCCTCGACCTGCTCACCCACGCCCACCAGATGCACCGGAAGCTTGAAGGCGTCGGCCAGTGCCACAACGATACCCCCCCGTGCGGAGCCATCGAGCTTGGTTACGATCAGACCCGTTACATTCACGAGTTCACGGAAAACACGCACCTGCTCCATTGCATTCTGGCCGGTCGTGGCATCGAGCACCAGCAACACTGAATGAGGGGCAGTTTCGTCGAACTTCTTCATGACGCGGATGATCTTGGCGAGCTCTTCCATCAGCGCGCCCTTGTTGTGCAGACGCCCCGCCGTATCGACGAACAGCAGGTCGGTCCCTGATTCACGCGCCTGCTTGATGCCTTCATAGGCGAGGCCTGCCGCATCACCACCCGGCTTGCCCGCAATGACAGGCGCGCCAGTGCGCTCACCCCAGACCTGCAACTGCTCGACAGCAGCGGCGCGGAACGTGTCACCCGCCACCATCATGACCGAGCGGCCCTGATCCCGGAACCATTTGGCCATCTTGCCGATGGTCGTGGTCTTGCCCACGCCATTGACGCCCACCACAAGCACGACATGCGGCTTGTGCTCGGTCTTGAGCTCGAAGGGCTGGGCTACAGGTTCGAGCACGCGAGCGATTTCGGTGGCCAGAGCCTCCTGAATTTCCTCGGTCGTGACATTGCGACCAAAACGCGACGTGCGGAACTCCTCGATCACGCGCCCGGCCACTGCAGGGCCGAGATCGGCTGCAATCAGCTCGTCCTCGAGTTCCTCCAGCGCTGTCTCGTCGAGATAGCGATGGGTAAGAGCAGCATTCAGCTTCTGCGTCGAGCGCGTCAGCCCCTGTTTCAGACGTGAGAAAAATCCGGCCATGTCAGTTGATCTCTGCTACCAGCCCTGCTTCGTCAAGGGTTTCGGCGACAAGGGTGAGGCGTGTGCCACGGACTGCCTGCCCACGCGACAGACGCACCGGCACGAAATGGGCTGAGTGGCCCTTTGTTGCGCCCTCCATCAGAACATCCAGAGGACGCCCCATCATACCACGCCAATAGGCCTGCCGATTGGCCTCGCCTGCCTCACGCAGGGCCGCCGCACGCGCCTGACGTTTTGCATTGGGCACGCTGGGCATACGGGCTGCCGGTGTGCCTGGGCGCTCGCTATAGGGAAAGACGTGCAGGTAGGGCAGTTCATGACGTACGACAAAATCGAGTGTCTCCTGCGCCTGAGCCTCGGTTTCTGTCGGAAATCCGGCAATCAGATCGGCCCCGATCGCGATATCGGGGCGCAGGTGCCGCGCCTGCGTGATCAGATTGGCGGCATCCTGCACCGAATGGCGGCGCTTCATGCGCTTGAGTACCATATCGCTCGCTGCCTGTAGCGAGAGATGCAGATGCGGCAGAAAGCGGGGCTCCTCGGCCAGCAGATACCATAGATCGGCATCGACAGAGGCCGGATCGAGCGAGGACAGGCGCAGTCGGGGCAATTCCGGCACGGCTGACAGCACGTCACGGCAAAGCGTGCCCAGTGCAGGTGTGCCATCAAGGTCCCGCCCCCAGGAGGCGATATCGACACCCGTCAGAACGATTTCATGATGGCCCGCCTCGACCAGCGCCCGGGCGCGGGCGATCACATCCCGGGTCGGCACCGAACGCGAGCGGCCGCGCCCATACGGGATAATGCAGAATGTGCAGCGATGGTCGCAGCCCTGCTGCACCTGAAGCAGGGCACGCACGTGCCCGCCTGTTTCGACCACGGGCGAGGCAGGGGCGGGGGTGGCCCGCATGATGTCAGCAACAGCCCCCTGCTGCCTCAGGGCAGTTTCCGACCAGCTGGCGGCCTCGAGCTTTTCGGTATTACCCATCACATGCGACACGCCGGGCAGGCTGGCCCAGTCCTGCGGGGCGATCTGGGCCGCACAGCCTGTGACCACAATACGCTTGCCGGGGTCATCACGATGGGCACGTCTGATGGCCTGACGCGCCTGACGTTCAGCGCTGGTCGTCACCGCGCAGGTATTGACCACCACGACATCCGGCAAATGGCCGGTCAGGGCCTGCATACGCTCGCTTTCATGCAGGTTGAGGCGGCAGCCGAAAGTCAGAAGACGGGCACCGCTCATCCGTCATGCGTCCCGAGCGGATAAAGCCCCTCGAAAACATGGGTCGCCGGGCCGATCATGAGGACATGGCCGTCTGCCTCGCGCCAATGGATACGCAGCGCACCGCCATCCATTTCCACCCGGCACTCGCGGTCCAGAAGGCCGCGACGCACACCATTGACCACGGCAGCACAGGCTCCGGACCCGCAGGCCAGTGTCAGTCCGGCGCCACGCTCCCAGACGCGCAGCCGAATGAAATCACGGGAGACGATCTCGGCGCAGCCGATATTGGCGCGTTCCGGAAAGAGCGCATCGCGCTCCAGCGCTGCGCCCTCGCGGTCCGCACGGTCCATTCCGTCAAAGAAGGTCGCATGCGGATTACCCATCGAGCAGGCCGCAGGGCTGCCCGGCAGGGGCAGTTCGACGGTGTCCATCGCCTGCGACAGGGGAACACGCTGCCAGTCCAGCGCGGGCACACCCATATCCACCCCGATTTCGCCCTCAGGCGTGATGAAGCTCGGCAGCAATCCCGCACTTGTCTGTAATACCGGGGCATTGCCAATGAGGGCAGCGACACAGCGTGAGGCATTGCCGCACGCCCCTGCTTCGGATCCATCAGGATTGTAGAAACGCACCCGGATATCAGCCCCGTCGCGATCTGGCGCGTCAAGCAGCACAAGCTGGTCACACCCGACGCCAAAGCGACGGTCACAGAGCCTGGACATGGTATGTAATGTAGCGTTGAAACGCTCGTGGCGCCTGTCGATAATGACGAAGTCATTCCCGAGGCCCTGCATCTTATGGAACCGGATCATCATACGCACAGTTATAGTGGGTCCGGGCCGCCACGGCACGGGAAACCTCCGGTTTCTTGACGTAAATTTTCAAAGCCGACGCATCGCCCGTTGCGATGCAGGATAACAGACCCATGTTCATCGCCTCCTACGACACCCCCGCCATTGCACGCCATGTCCGTCTCATCTGGTCGTGCCTTGATATGAGCCGGGAGGCGCTTGAAAAATGCCTGACGCAACTGCCTACCGGATGCAGCCTGCTCGTTCGTGATGACATGATCGACTGGATGCATGGTCATGCCGCGCAGCATAACCTGCTGCGGAAGGGCCCTGGTGGCATTGAACGGCTAAGGCCCGATGGCAGCGTGGCTGAGACCATGGCGCTCTACGAGCACTGCCTGCCATCGCAGATTGTCGACCACCCGGCCCGCTCCGTGGTGGCTCTGGACATCGTCCTCAAGGACAGCACGGAAGAGGCTTGGGATGAAACCGAAACCCTGATCGATCAGGGACTCCCTTCGCAGGTGGCTGCCTCGGCGCTCGTAGGTACCGCGCAGGAAGTCGCACAGCGCCTCAATGACTATCGCAAGCTTGGGCTGCTTGATGTCATCCTCACTGCGCCCCCATCCCGTGCGCCCTATCGCGAGGTGAGCGAGGCGCTGCAGCCGCTCCTGCGCCAGCAGGCCATCCCGGTGGACCGTCACGCCCGCATCGCCGGGATTTCCGACGGTCCGTTCGAGTGGCACGGCGCAGCGCTCTGAACCCGGCCTCACATCGCCTGGGCGGGAAGTGCGCATAGCGAGGCCGTCTGTCTTGACGTGTGCCTGTCATGGCGTCATCCCTGCGCAGGTCCTCGCAATGCTGCGAGCACGCCAGAGCAGAGACAGGCAGGACTGGTCCGATGACTGATACCCCGTCAGGGCTGCACCCGGCAGCCTTCACCCGCGCCAATAACGATCCCGACCGCAGCTTTTACGCAGGTCGTGGCGATTCAACGCAAATGGATGCGGGCGCCCGCACCGCGGTCACGGCCCTCTACCAGACCACACTGCCTGCCACGGGTGTCATACTCGACCTCATGGCCGGGGCGATGAGCCATCTTCCCGATGAAGCCCAGCTTGAAACCGTGATCGGGCTGGATGTGAACAGCAAGGCCCTCGAGGCCAATATCGCCCTTACGCGACGGGTCGAACAGGATCTGAACGAGACAACGGCACTCGACCTGCCTGATGATACGCTCGATGCCGTGTGCCTGTGTGACGGGTTTGCCTATCTGATAAATCCGCTGGCCGTGCTGGAGGAGGTCAACCGCGTGCTGCGGCCCGGCGCGCCATTCATCATCACCTTCTCTGACAATTTCATCGCGCAGAAAGCCGTGGCCCTGTGGCAGGCGCTTGAGCCCGCCGACCGCACCCGTCTTGTCACGCTCTTGCTCGACAAGGCAGGTTTTGGTGATCTGGACACCGGTGAGGTCGTGCCCCCCGAGGACCTCACGGCATGGAATGATACGGTTCATGCCGTGATTGGCCGCAAGAAACTCGCGGCCTGATCGGCCGCGTTCGACTGCATGTCAGAGGCCGACTTTTGGGTAGACCCGAAAAGGGGCTGCGTTCAGATATCCATCTGATCAAAGCCGCCAAGGGCCACTGGCATGACCTCACACAGAAGGGCGACTGACTTTTCGAGCCCTTCCACTGCGTCAAGCAATGGGTCCTCATGCTCGATGGACAGCCAGCCATCATAGCCCACCATGCGCAGGCGATAGCAGAATTGACGCCACCATAGCGTGTCATGGCCATAGCCAAGCGTGAGATACGACCAGGCACGTGCCGAAGGCAAACCCAGCGGGCCATTTTCAAGATTCGATGTCACGCCCCGCCTCGCCTCATTGAACCCGGCATCCTTTGCGTGGACATGGAAAATGGCGTCACCCAGCGCATCGATAGCGGCGATCGGGTCAGCCCCCATCCAGAACATGTGTGAGGGGTCGAGATTGGCCCCGATCATCGGGTCGAGCGCTTCGCGCAGGCGCAGGAAATTGGGAACGTTATAGGCCCATTGTCCGCCATGCAGTTCGAGCGCAATGCGCGTGATACCGTGATCAGGCGCCATACGCAGGATACGTTCCCAATAGGGCAGCAAACGCTCGCGCAGTTGCCATTCCTTGGCAACCTGACCTTCGGGCGGCCATGAACTCACCACCCAGTTGGGCAAACGGTCCCCCTCCTGCCCCTCCGGCAGGCCCGACATGGTACAGATCGTGCCGATACCAAGATCACCCGCCAGCCGGATCGTCTCTTCAAGGTCCTGACCCTGGCGCGTATCCACCGGGTGAAGAGGATTGCCGTTGACGTTGAGGGCGATGATTTCGAGATTGCGCCGCTCGAAAGCATTCACAAAACGCTGACGCCCTTCGGCGCTTTGCCTGAGTTCCATGAGATCGACATGCGGCGCCGATGACCACCCACCCGTATTGACCTCCACGCCCGACACACCGAGCGCAACGGCCTGATCCAGCATGGCTTCAAAAGACAGTTTGCCGAGACTGTCGGAAACGAAACCGATCTTCATGGCATGACGACCCTTTCAGTGTGACGGGACTGGTAGAATGGCCCGCATGAGAGAATTTATATTCTCTTCTCACACCCGAATCGGAACATAAATTCGTTATGAAATGATCATTTGGCTGTGATCGACTAACATTCTTATCTAATGCCCTCCGGGCAATCCGGTCCGGTGGCGCGGGTTACTGCCCGGTCGCACGGGCCAGTTGCAGGCAGCGCCTGAAGTGCCGGTCATTCAGCCAGTCCTGATTGCCCTGCCATTCGTGCCGCACCACGAGCAGGCTCCCGAGCACCTCGGCATAAGCCGGACATTCCCGGTCATCCGCCGACGCTGCCCGCTGGTGAATGGCGCTGATGGCGCTTTCTATCCGCGACGTGAACACGGCGGCTTCGACACCGGGGCCACGAAGCCAATGGGGACCGAGCCCAGTAAAGAACTGCGCGAGAATGTCGCGCAGCGCCGCAGGAAGTGCAGGCCGCGCCGCGACACCACGCAGAAAAAGCAGGTTACGCCCCATTGTCATGGTGGAGAGCAGACCATGCAGGTTGAGTTCCATGAACGGAGTGAGCGAGGCGCCTGCATAACGAATGACACGTTCCATGCCCTGGGTAATGAGCCCGATCCAGCGATTCTCGGCCGGCAGAAACCGCGACGTCGCACAGATACGCTGCAATCCATGCAGGGCACGTCGTCGCAACAGGGCACATACCTGATAGATATTGAACGGCAGGATACAACGGAACACAAGCACCCCTGCCCCAAGCCCGAGCAGCAGGGCGATCGTGGCATTGAACCAGGTAAGTTCGTTCATGCGCATATGGTTATCGAGACCAATCAGCGCGGGCAGGAAGGTATTATATGACCCCGCTGCGGTGGCAGTGGCAGGGTTGCGTGCCGCCAGTCCACCGATGAACATCAGAGGGGCCAGAGCCACGATCAGAGCCTCGAACCCCGTCCCGGTGGGGATAAGAAAGAATACCGGCAGGATGGAAGCCAGAGTGGCGAGGCAGGCACCATAGAAAAAGCGGTTGCTGACGAGCACGGTATTATCGGTGGTGGCAAAGCGGCCCACTACCACAGCGATAAACGAGATGAACGCCGCTCCCTGTGGCCATGCCGTGACCTCCCACACCAGTCCAGCCAGACAGATGGCGGCGGCAGACCGCATGGCGTTGTGGAACGCGGCATGAAAATACAACACGCGTCGCAACCGATACCGCGCGGGAGTCGTGGCTTCGGTCGGACGGGCCTCGAAATAGATCAGCAGCGTGCAGTATTCTTCAAGAATCAGGCGCATGCCCTGAAGAATGATCGCGTCATCGGGGTTGAACCCTTCCCCCGGATTATCGATTGCGCCAGCTTCGTCATGCAGGATGTCGCAGCGCGCAGCGAGCGCCTCAAGGTCCCGACGCAGTGCCAGAAGCGTGTCGGCATCGTCCAGCCTTGCAGGAACGTCCCGGATGAAACGCGCCACATCAGCCAGCCCCGTTCTGGCACGTTCGGAAAGGACAAGCTGTGTGGAAAGCCGCGCCTGCATCCCCAACGCACGCGAGACGAGTCGCGACAGGATGCCGATCGTGGCATAGGCGCAGGCGATTGCATGATCGCTGCGCCCGACCTCGACCACGGTAAATTCGAGTTGCTCGTTGAGGCTGAGCGTGCGGCTGAATACGGCACGTATGGCCGCCTCGGGCGGCGGGGCGCCATCAAGCACATCGCCAATGACCTTTGAGGCAGCCCCTATGGCCTCGATCAGCCAGCCGCGCATGGTCCGTCTGGCCTTGGCCGACAGAGAAGCCGAAAAGACCACCCCCGCCACCATCTCGCACACGACACCCAGAAAGATATAGGTGCCACGCGCCATGGCGATTTCAAACACATGATCGGGCACGTTGAGGGCGCCGGTTGCAATAATGGCGCAGGTATAGGCCGCCAGCACAAAGGCATAGGCGCGAAAATTCTGACACAGCGTCGCCAGCCCCGTGCATAGCCCGGCCCAGAGCGCCAGGGCAGGAATGAACAGCCACGGGGCCTGGGGAAATGCTGAAACCAACCCCACCGCGCCCGCCATGCCCAGCACAGTGCCGACCAGACGCCACCGCCCCTTGGAGAGGCTCTCGCCACGTGAGCCCTGCGCCGTAATCCATACGGTCATGGCGGCCCATTGCGGCTCGCCCAGCTCCATCCAGAACGCGATTCCAAGCGCGACGAGCGAGGCGATAGTGTTGCGCAGGGCGAATTCAAACGCATTGCCGCTGGGGGCAAAAAACCACTTCAGAGGCCATTGCTGCGCGTGCAGGCGCAGAAACGCACCCTTTTGACGAGAGAAGAACGCGGCGATCATGCGTGGCGTCTTACCCGAATTTAACGGTTTGTGTGGCAGCAATCGCTTCAATTTGGCGCGCATCTCCCATATATTAGGAGTGTGCCGAGTCAGGTTCCTGCAGAAGCGTTTTCAGCACGGGTGCCGTTTAATCCTAGATTTCAGCTCGCATATTCTTTATTGACCGCCTTCCTGACGCCGCGAGCCATGCTCGAACAGCGCATTCCTGTCTCGGCGTTCTCTCTTCGCACGATCCTGATTGAGTCCGAACCGCATGCCCTTTCCCGATACCGTACCGTCTCTAAGCCGCGCTCTGGCGGCACGCGGTTATGAAACACCGACCGCCGTGCAGGAAGCCGTTCTGCAGCCTGGCCTTGAGACACGGGATCTCCTCGTTTCCGCACAGACAGGATCGGGCAAGACGGTTGCTTTCGGTCTCGCCTTTGCGCCGACCCTCATTCCCGAGGGCAGTGAGCGCCTTCCCCCTGCCAACAGCCCGCTTGCTCTGGTGGTCGCACCAACGCGCGAACTGGCCCTGCAGGTGCAGACCGAGCTTCAGTGGCTTTATGCCGAGACCGGTGCGCGTATCGTCAGCTGCATTGGCGGCACGGATGCCCGTCGCGAAGCCCGCAACCTGTCGAACGGTGCCCATATCGTTGTTGGGACGCCGGGCCGCCTGTGCGATCATCTGTCGCGCGGTGCCCTGAATTTGTCCGATCTGCGCGTGGTCGTGCTGGACGAAGCCGACGAAATGCTCGATCTGGGCTTTCGCGACGAGCTGGAGCAACTTCTGGATGCCGCGCCGGTCGAACGCCGCACGCTGCTTTTCTCGGCGACCATTGCCAAGGAAATTGCCAATCTGGCGCGCCGCTTCCAGAAGAACGCCGAGCGCATCAACACGGTCTCCACGTCCAAACAGCATGATGACATCACGTATAAATGCGTGCTGACGGCGCCGAATGACATTGGTCGCGGTGTCGTCAATGTGCTGCGTTATTACGAGAGCCCGACCGCCATGCTGTTCTGCAATACCCGCGCCATGGTCGCGCAGGTGCAGGCAGCGCTGGTCGAGCGTGGCTTTGCCTCGGTCGCCATTTCCGGCGAAATGGGCCAGAACGAGCGTTCGCGCGCCATCGAAGCCCTGCGTTCGGGTGTGGCACGCGTTTGCGTGGCCACCGACGTGGCCGCACGTGGCATCGACATTCCGGCGCTTTCACTCGTGATCCATGCCAATATGCCGAGCGAAGCTGCAACATTGCTGCACCGCTCGGGCCGTACGGGCCGTGCAGGCCGCAAGGGCACCTGCGTGATCATGGTGCCTGTCAGCCAACGTCGCAAGGCTGAGCGCCTGCTGTCCTTTGCCAAGATCAGCAATGCCGAGTGGGAAAGCGTCCCTTCGGCAGATGCCATCCTTGAGCAGGACGCCAAGCGCCTGATGGAAGACGAGACGCTTTTCGCGCCGTCGCAGGCCAATGAAGATGCCCTGGCATCGCAGCTGGCAAATGCGCATGACGCGCATCAGCTCGCCACGGCCCTCGTGCGCCTCTACAAGAGCCGCCTGCCGAGCGTCGAGTCGATCCGTCCGGTCAGCATTGATGCCCCTGCCCGTGGCATGCGCGACGATCGTGCACCCCGCGAGTTCACGGGCCGTGTGGACCGTATGGGCGGTGAGTGGTTCAGCCTTGCCATTGGTCGCACCGAGCGGGCCGACCCGAAATGGCTCGTCCCCCTCATCTGCCGCCTGGGTGGTGTGACCAAGAGCGAGATCGGTGCGATTCATATCGACACGGATCACACACTCTTCGAGATTGCCCCTGACAGCGCCGAGCGTTTCCGCTCCTGCGTTGCCGGTGCCGATGCGGATGAAGCCAAGATCGAGCCGGCTTTCGCCCCGACTGGCCCCTCTGCCCCGCCACGCGGCCCGCGCCGCCCGCGTGAGGGTGGCTTTGCTCCCCGTGGCAAGGGCGGCTTCCGCGGTGGTGACCGTGGCGGCGATCGCGGTGGTGACAGGGGCGATCGTGGTGATCGCGGCGACCGCCCTTCATTCCGCAAGGGCAACTCGGTCGGCAACGGCAAGGGCTCGTCGCGCAAGCGCTACTGATCGGATCAGAAGCGTTCGTCCGGGCGGCTGTGCCCCCGGGCGACGGCTCTCGCAATCTGACGGGATTATGTCCCGCTGCACCCCGCCTTGCGCGGGGTGTTTTGCGTTCAGGAGCCTGCTTTTAAGCCCATGATTTGGGGCGACTTTGTTGTTGCAATTAAATTGCAACAACATTTACTGATTACGTACCAATAGAGAGAGTCATTCTCAACTCCGATACTTCAATACTGAACAACGTTATTTCTATTGCACCCGCTTCTTTTCCATGCTTGAACAGCGTCACACAGCCTGCGGGGAGTGGCCATGCGCCCCTCCTGCGTGCAGGACAGAAAAAGGAGCCAACCATGCTTAAAGATCCGAAGGTTATCGAGCATCTGAACATTCAGCTCACTAATGAGCTGACGGCCATCAACCAGTATTTCCTTCATGCCCGCACCCTGAATCACTGGGGCGTCACCAAGCTGGGCAAGAAGGAATATGACGAATCCATCGAAGAGATGCGTCATGCCGACTGGCTGATCGAGCGCATCCTGTATCTGGGTGGCCTGCCGAACGTGCAGCGTCTGAACCAGATCCTGGTCGGTGAAAGCGTTGAGGAAATCCTCGCCTGCGATCTCAAGCTTGAAGAAAAGGCGCTGGCCGATCTGCGCGAAGGCATCGCCTATTGTGAAAGCGTGCGCGATTACGTGTCACGTGATCTGCTGATCCGTATCCTCGCCAACGAGGAGGAGCATGAAGATTTCATCGACCGTCAGTTCGATCTGATCAAGCAGGTCGGTATCCAGCGCTACATCACGCTGAACTCCTCGCCGGCTCCCGACCAGACCGCCGAGTAAGACAGAACCGGACACCCCTGCCCCGGGCTTGCCCGCACAGGATCCCGGAAAAGAAAAGCCCGTCAGCGCAAGCTGGCGGGTTTTTCTATGGCCGGTCGGATGTCCGGCCCCCTACAAACAGATCAGCAAGCCTGCCGACATGACGGCCCATCAGCACGCCCCGGTGCAGGTGCCCTCATTCAGACGTAAGCGGCGTTGCCAGCACCCTGATCGACCGTGTTGAAGGCCATCGCGGCCTCCTTTCTTTCACGCAGCAGACTGCGCAGGGCGCACACCACGCCGGGCACGCAATTGCCGCACTGGGCCTTGCACCCCTTGGAGGCATAGACCTCCCGCGCGCGCGAGGCCCCTCTGTTTACGGCATCAGCGATATCATGATTGGTCAGGGCGTTACACGAACAGACGATCATCAGCCATTCCACTTCAGAACGGCGCGACCCTAACAGCGTTTGAGAATAATTCTCAATAATAAATTGCGAGTGATTCTTAAAAAACATGTCACAGCGGTGTCAGAGCTTGCCTGTTCAGCTCAGCAGGCGACCGATCACACGGGCCGTGTAATCCACTACAGGCACGATCCGCCCGTAATTGAGGCGTGTCGGGCCAATCACCCCAATGGCACCGACGATGCGATTCGTCTCGTTGCGTGCCGGTGCCACGACCATCGATACGCCCGACATGCCAAAAAACCCGCTCTCGGCACCGATATAGATCCGGACACCGTCCGATTCCTGGGCCAGCTGAAGCAGGCGCAGCATCGTTTCCTGCGCCTCCAGACGCTCAAAGAGCATCTGGATGGTCGTGAGTTTCTCGATTTCGGTAATGTCGGTGAGCAGGTTGCCCTGCCCGCGCAGATAGAGCGTGCCATGCTGCTCATCCCACATCGCAAGACCGCTCTCGATCACGCTGGTCGCCAACACATCCAGATCAGAGCGGTTCTGCTGCAAATTCTCCGAGACGCGCTGGCGCAAGGCACTCAATGTTACATCGCCAAGCAGGGAGTTGAGATAATTGCCCGCCTCGACAAGGGCTGACGGCGGCAGACCCGGTGGCGTTTCGATCACGCGGTTCTCGACCTGACCATCGGCTGCCACAAGGATCACCAAAGCCTTGCCCGGCCCGAGCGCGACGAATTCGATATGCTTGAGGGCACCATCGCCCTTGGGAGCCAGAACCAGACCCGCTGCTGCCGAAAGCCCTGAAAGCATGGAGGAGGCCTCAGCCAGCGTCTCCTGCATGGATCGCCCCTTGAGCGCCAGACGCCCGGCAATCTGGGCGCGCTCCAGTTCATCGAGCGCGCCGAACTGCAACAGGCCATCCACGAACAGTCGCACGCCTTTCTCGGTGGGCAGGCGACCCGCCGAGACATGAGGGCTGAACAGCAATCCGGCCTGGGTCAGCTCCGCCATGACATTGCGTATGGTCGCGGGAGAGAGCGCGGGCGTCAGGCGCTGGGCAAGCGTCTTGCTGGCCACGGGATCACCCGTCTCCATGTATTGCTCGACAATCTCGCGCAGCACATTCGCCGACCGGGCATCCATGCCACCCGGCAGGTTTGAGAGATCGATCATGCCCTGCCCCTTTTCCCGACGCGCCAGCTGGCTTCCTGTCACCGTCCCGAGCGACTAGACCTGTCACGACGTGTCCTGTCCATCCGCTTCGGAGTCGTGCCGATGACCCGCCTTGCAGCCTTATATATCCATCCTGTCAAAAGCCTGCACCGGGTTGATATGAGGGCACTCGAACTCGACCCCTGGGGGCCGCGTGGCGACCGACGCTGGCTCGTGGTCGCGCCAGACGGCCGCTTCATGACGCAGCGCCAGCATCCGGCCATGGCACGCATCCTGACAGCGCTGGACGGTGAGACACTTTACCTGACCGGTAGTGACGGCTCGGAACTAAGGATCGATCCGCCTGCCCCTCAGGCACCCGCAATCACAGTAAGCGTCTGGAAGGACCATGCCATTGCGGCACGGGATGCAGGAGACGAGGCAGCGGCATGGCTGAGCGCTATTCTCGGCACAGCGTGCAGGCTCGTGCATATGGCCGACCCGGCCCATGCCAGACCGACCGACTTTGGTAGCGTGAGCTTTGCAGACGGGTTTCCCCTGCTGGTCACCAACACGGCGTCACTCGACGACCTCAACGCCCGTCTTGATCAGCCCGTGCCGATGGAGCGTTTCAGGCCCAATATTGTCATCGAGACCGATCAACCCTGGGCCGAGGATGAATGGCGCTCCATCCGGATCGGTACAGTTGAACTCGACCTGGTCAAACCCTGCAGCCGCTGCATCGTCACCACCATCGACCAGGAGAGCGGGACGATCCCTGTTCCGCGCGAGCCACTCAAGACCATGACCGGGTTTCGCCATCGTCCCGGTGGGGTCATGTTCGGCCAGAATGCGGTCATCCGCCACGCAGGGACCATCCGCCTTGGGGATGCGGTTGAACTGATCGGCTGAGCGGGTCAGCTGGGCACGACGCCGTGCCCGGTCATCCTGACCGCCTGACCTTAGTCGAGGGGCGCGTGCCTTGCCGCATGCCTTGGGTGATGGCGGTAACGGGAGGGTCCCGGACGGACCTGACCCGCGTGATTCTGCTTTGTCATTCGGCTTTGTCATTCAGGGCCCCAGGCGCTAAAGCTGCACCCGACCGCATCTTCTGCGCTTGAAACGAGGAAAACGCTCCATGTCCAGCACCCGCCCTTCAGGCCGCAAGGCCGACGAGAACCGCGTCGTTTCCATCGAGCCGGGTTTTGCCCGCCATGCCGAGGGCTCCGTGCTGATCCGCGTGGGTGGCACTGAGGTTCTTTGTGCAGCCTCGATCGAAAACCGCGTGCCGCCTTTCCTGCGTGGTCAGGGCCAGGGCTGGATTACCGCGGAATACGGCATGCTGCCGCGCGCGACGCATACCCGTGGCAACCGTGAAGCAGCCAAGGGCAAGCAGTCGGGCCGTACGCAGGAAATCCAGCGCCTTATCGGCCGCGCGTTGCGCGCCTGTGTGGACCTGCGTGCCCTGGGCGAGATGACCATCACGCTCGATTGCGACGTGCTCAATGCCGATGGTGGCACGCGCTGCGCCGCCATCACGGGCGCCTGGGTGGCCCTTGCCATTGCTCTGGACAAGCAGATCAAGGCTGGCGTGCTCAAGCGCTCGCCCCTGCGTGCGCAGGTGGCTGCGGTCTCCTGCGGTCTGACCGATGCCGGCGCTGTGCTCGATCTCGATTATATTGAAGACAGCTCAGCCCAGGCCGATACGAATTTCGTTCTGACCAGCGAAGGCGGCATTGTCGAAATTCAGGGCACGGCAGAAGACGCACCGTTCAGCGAGAGCGAATTTGCGTCACTGATGGCTCTTGCGAAGCTGGGCACGTCACGCCTGTTCGTCGCCCAGCGCGAGGCGCTTGAGAGCGTGACAAACAGCAACGCGTCAAACGGAAAAACGGCGTGAGCAGCGCGGCGCCAGCCGACATGACCGAGCCCGGCAAACGGGTTCTCAGGCGGGGCGAGCGCGTTGTGCTCGCCAGCCACAACAAGGGCAAGCTGGCTGAATTCCGGGTTCTGCTGGCTGATAGCGGCATCGAGATCGTCTCGGCGGCCGAACTCTCTTTGCCCGAACCGGAAGAGACGGCTGACAGCTTCGAGGGCAATGCGGCCATCAAGGCACTTGCCGCAGCGCGCGCGACGGGGCTGCCTGCCTTGTCTGATGATTCCGGGTTCTGCGTCAGCGCCCTCGAAGGGCGTCCCGGGGTCTATTCAGCCCGCTGGGCCGGCCCGGGTGGTGACATGCAGGTGGCCATGCAGCGCGTTCATGACGAGATGAACGGTGCGGCCGATCGCTCGGCCTCCTTCGTGGCTGTGCTCTGCGTTGCCTGGCCGGATGGTGTCACACGCTTCGCGGAAGGCCGTTGCGAGGGAACGGTATGCTGGCCGCCACGCGGCGCGCAGGGCCATGGTTATGATCCCATTTTCATTCCCCAGGGTGACGATCGGAGCTTTGCCGAGGTTTCTGCCGAGGAAAAGAACGCGACCAGCCACAGGGGTCGCGCGTTGGCGCGGTTTCTGAAGACCTGCGTCGCGCCCGGTGATGCCTGAATTGCAAGAGGAGTACCCGTCATGAAAAAAGGTCTGTTCCTTTTCCCAGCCAGTGCGCTCGCCTGCCTGATGGCGACCGCCAGCGCAGAGCCGGCGATGGACACGCGCGGCTTTGACCTGCGTGAAACCAGGGCTTTCAGCATGTCTGTCCTGCCTGCCTCGGCTTTGGGGCAACAAACCAGGGCTGACGCATCCTATCACATCGTACCCGGCGGAATCGTCCTGACCAGCGAGGCACGCAAACCGACAGCTTATCACGCTCGCCAGCCCCGCACAGAGCTTTCGGAATCACGCCCCTGGCGTGTCGCCGATGCAGAAGCAATGCTGAATACAACGGTCCATGTTGATCGCTTTCCTCAACGCGGGAACGTGATTCTTGCCGAGTTGACAGCCGATGAGGACGCCACCCCGGTGCTCCGCATTCTAATCGACGGGGACCGTCTGATCCTGCAAGGCCAGATCGACAATGTGCCGAAAAACGGCGTCGTCCTCGGTACGATCGACCAGACCCGTCTGGCCCATATCGTCATACATAGCCAGCCTGACGGCATGATCACTGTCGGCGCCAATGGCACGACGGGTACATTCCATCTTTCTACCGCAGCCTTGAGCATGCCGGTCATGTTCCGTACCGGCGCTCATGCCGTGAATGATATTGGCACCACGCCTGATCAGGTTGCGGTAACGCTCACCGGGCTGAGTGTACATCATGGCGCTGCACGCTCAGGCCTTCGCTCTTAAAATTACGAGCCCGAACGCCACAAACACAAGGCCGGTCAGACGATTGAAAGCCCGTCGGACCGGCCTGCGGGACAGAAACCGCGACAGCGAACGCCCTCCCAGCCCATAGAGGGCAAGCCATAACCCGTCCGAAAAGAGATAAGTCACAACCAATATGCCAAATTGAGGCAGGACCGGCTGGTGATGATCGATGAATTGCGGGAAAAACGCCGCCGCGAACAGCAAGAGCTTGGGATTGCTGATACCAACCAGAAATCCCGTGCGATACAGCGTCCAGCCACTGACCTGTGCCGGGGCTCCAGCCTGATTATCAGACGGCTCAGGGACATCACTCGCACGCCACGCCTTGATCCCGAGGAAAACAAGATAGGCAGCCCCGGCATAGCGGATGATATCGAAAAGACGGGGCATGGCGATCAGGATTGCGCCAATACCCATCACCGACAGTATGAGTGCCAGCAGCAACGCCGAGATACACCCGGCCATGGCCGCCATACTCCGGCGAAATCCAACCTGAACGCTGCGGCCCAGCGCATGCATCATGTTCGGCCCGGGTGTCGCCGAAATGAAGAACACCGTGACAACGAAAAGCCACCAGGTTTGCAGGGTCATTTGAGATACCATCACGGGCAGGAAAACAGTGCGGGGACAAAGGATAGTTGATAACGCGCCATCACCAAGCGCAAAGATCAACTCTCGGTAATCTGCCGGTTCAGCATCGGCTGTTCCTGCAAACAGCCGAAGACACACAAGCCTTCGCGCTCGCGGCGCTGCTCTTGCACAGACCAGCGCTCGACGTCCCCGCGCGCTGGCAGACTCTCACTCTGGTACAACTTTCTCTACCCTTCGAGCGACTGAAGCTCGAAAAGACGTCGATAGATGCCCCCTTCACGCCGGACCAGTTCGGCGTGGGAGCCATCCTCCTTCAACGCGCCCTTGCTGAACACAAGGATACGGTCCAGTTCCATGACCGTAGACAAGCGGTGCGCCACCACAATCACCGTGCGGCCGGCCATCAGGCGATGCATGGCATCCTGGACCAGAACCTCGGACTCAGAATCGAGGCTGGAGGTTGCCTCATCGAAAATCAGCAGTGGCGCATCGGCGAGAAACGCGCGGGCAATTGCGACACGCTGACGTTCGCCGCCCGACAGCTTGACCCCACGCTCACCGACCAGCGTGGCGTAGCCATCGGGAAGGCGCTCGATGAAGGCGCTGGCATTGGCCAGCTGAGCAGCGCGCTCGATTTCAGCCTGCGTTGCCCCCGGTCGGGCATAAGCAATATTTTCTGCCAGCGAACGATGAAAGAGCATCGGCTCCTGCGGGACAATGGCGATGCCCGCACGCAATGAATCTTGCGTGACATCGCGCACATCCACACCATCGATCAGCACCCTCCCGCCGGTTGTATCGTAGAGACGCTGAATGAGCTTGGTGAAGGTTGTCTTGCCCGATCCGCTCGGCCCGACGAGGGCAACACGCGAACCGGGGGTGATCGAGACATCCAGATCACGATAGAGCGGCGTATCCTGACCGGGGTACTGAAACGTCACCTTCTCGAAACGCACGCTCCCTTTGGTGAAAGCGGCCTTGCCCGCGCCCTTGTGGTCCTGAACGCCCGGTGCCTCGTCAAAAATCGCCACCAGCTCTTCCATCTCGTTGACAGAGCGCTGGACCTGGCTGACCTGCTGGCCCAGATCACGCAGATAGCCCTGCACGAGAAACACCATCGTCAGCACATAGGCTACATCGCCCGGTCCAGCCTTGCCCTGCCACCATTGCCAGACGATCAACACCACCAGAAGCATACGCATGACCAGCGAGGCAAAGCCCTGCAGGTTGGCGCTGTTGGTTCCCCTGATCCAGGTCCGCGCCGTGCGCCCGCTCCAGGCGCGCAGTATGCGGTTCAACCGGCGTTCCTCGCGATGCTCGGCACCAAAGGCCTTGACCACGGCATTGCAGGTCACGGCATCCGCGATGGCCGCGCCCACTTTCGTATCCCAACGATTGGCCGCGCGGGCCGAAGGCGCCACGTAGCGCAGTGTCAGCACCACGGAGAGCCAGGTGAACAACACAACAGAAAGCGCCAGCACGGCCCCCATGAACGGAGAGTGCCATGCCAGAACAAGCGTGGTGCCGGTCAGCACCAGCACTTCCGGCGCGATCAGCAGCAGCAAGGTGTCGTCAAGCGTGTCGATGGCCCACATGCCACGGGTCAGCTTGCGTACAGTGGACCCTGCGAAATTATTGGCGTGCCAGTCGGTCGAAAAGCGCTGTACGCGCGCAAAGCCCTGAGACAGGGCGCGCTGCATGATGGCAAGGCTGAGATGCGTAATGCCGAGATAGGAGGAACGCCGCCCCAGAAGCCCCACAAGCCCAAGCGCGATCAGCCCACCCACCATGAACAGCGCATCATTGCGCAGGGCTATTTGTGCGGCATCATGTGGGGCACCGCCGGTATGGCTGGAGATATCGGTCACCAATCGGCCCGACAGGACCGGTGTCGCCACATCAGCGATCGTGGCTAACGCGATACCCATCACGGTGCGTGTCAGGAAAGCCGGATGCTCAAGCCACCGACGCATGACGAAACGCACGATATCGACAAAGGCGATATCGTGTTTGTGGCGGGTAGTCTGGTCAGTGTCGGACACGAAAGAAAGCTCCTCCGCCTGACGATCGACCGGGCGGGCATACTGGAAGTCTGAGGCGGGAAGCGCTTATTGTGGGGTGTCGATCGCCCTTATGCAACATGATGAAATGGTTCTGATGTCTCTTCCCTCGGCCAAAAGACCCATGACACGTGTTCAGGCCCGTCAGTTCATCACCGCGCTGGCCGAGTCCATGCCCGATGCCGAGAGCGAGCTGATCTATACCGACGCCTTTTCGCTCCTTGTAGCCGTGGTGCTCTCGGCGCAGGCGACGGATAAATCGGTCAATAAGGTCACGGCAGGCCTGTTTCGTGATGCACCGGATGCAAAGGCCATGGTGGCGCTGGGCGAAGAAGGCATAGCCGCACATGTCCGCACCATCGGACTATGGCGCGCGAAAGCAAAGAACGTGCTCAGGCTTTCCGAGCAGTTGCTCGCCCTGCATGGCGGGGAAGTGCCTTCAGACCGTGCAGCCCTGGAAGCGCTGGCCGGGGTCGGGCGCAAAACGGCAAGTGTCGTACTGAACGTCATGTTCGGCGAGAGCGCGATGGCTGTGGACACGCATATCTTCAGGCTTGGAAACCGTACCGGCCTGGCCCCGGGCAAGACGACACGCGCCGTGGAAGAAGGGCTGATCAAGCGGATTCCTCCTGAAATGCTCCGCCCCTCACATCACTGGCTGATCCTGCATGGTCGTTATGTGTGCAAGGCACGCAGCCCCGAATGCGGAAACTGTGTTGCCTTTACGCCTTGCCTTTTCCCGCTCAAAACCCAGATCAGCAATGGCAACAGCAGCAAAGGAGAAACTGTATGAGCACCTATATCGTATTCACCCGCGAAGAGACGCTCGACCAGAACGAACTCGACACCTATTTCTCGCTCGTTGCGGAGACATTCGAGGGGCATCCCATCAAGCCGATCGTGGCTTATGGTGCGCAGAAATCTCTCGAAGGTCATGAACCCGAGGGGATTGTTGTCGTCGAATTCCCCGACAAGGCCTCGGCGCTGGCCTGGTATGATGGCGATGCCTATCGCAAGGTGCGCGAGCACCGCTTTGCCGGTGCAAAATATCGCGCCACTCTGGTTGAAGGGGTATAATCAGGCGAAGCAAGACCTTCAGGCCTCGTACCGAAGGCCTGGAGGGCCCTAGTTTCCGCTCAGCGCCGGAATGGCTCCCATCGCCGCAAGATCCCATCGAATCTGGAATGGCTCGGTGCCCCTGTAGGCACCGACATGAACATGGGGATTACGCGCAAACCCGTTATTGCTGTCGAGCGCCACGGCATCCCCTGCTTTCACATGGTCACCCTTTTTGACCCGGATATCGGCAATGTGGGCATAGATCACATTCAGACCATCTGCTCTGGTGAACATGATGACACTGGCCGGTGGTTTACCCATCTCGCCGGGATTATTCGTGACCGGATTTACATGGATATAGGTCACGACTGAGTCAAAAGGCGCATGCACGGTCTTGTGCCAGCCATACCAGTCCTCGTTCTTTTCTCCGAGCCCGCGATAGAGCCTGTTATAGCCGTGCGTGGCATCAGTTGCGCCGCCTATGATCATGCAATCTGTCCCGAGCGCATCACCGGTACCGAGGAGTTGCCCGACAGGATGCTCCACACAGGCAAACGGCTCGTGGAAAAGTGGCGCAAGTGTCACCTGCCGTGTTGGGCCTGCTCGCGATGCCTTCTCTCCGAGCCCGGGAGGCAGGCCCATCGCCTGCAATTGCTGATGCCAGGCATCGGCTTTCGTTGCATCCCCCGATGCGGCGTGCCCATCCGATGAGCCGATCAGTAACACAAGTGCCATGATGCCGAGATCACACAGAGCCGTCTTGACCCCTACCTTGCCCATCGCCCTCTCTTCCTCTCAGGTCAAAAACAGACCAGCGTCCGGGAACCGGGTGAGCAGGCTAGCTTCATACGATACGAAAGCGCAATAGACGGCGATGGAAGCGCTCTTCCAGTGCCAAAGGCTGCTGTCCGGAAGGGGATCGTTGGAATGACATAATGTGAGAAGCTGGACGAAGCACGTGCGTTAACGTTCTCATGCGATAAAACGGCTCTATCTGGCACCAGCGACAAAGAGATTTCATGTCCTCCCTCAGCCTCTTCGCGATTCTTCTTACACTCTGCACGGCCTGCGGCATTCTCAATTACAAGCTGCTGCGCCTGCCCATGACGATCGGCATCCTGCTGATTGCCCTGATCGTTTCGCTGGTGGTCAAGGCGCTCGACATGGCCCTTCCCAGTGTCGATCTGCACACTCTGCCCATGACGCTTCTGGCCTCGGCCGACCTGCCCGGCAATTTGCTCGACGGTGCCTTGTCTTTCCTGCTTTTCGCCGGTGCCCTGCAGGTTGATACACGCCATCTGATGGAGCGGAAATTCTCGGTATTCTTCCTCGCCATCGTGGGAACGATACTGGCGGTGTTCATGCTGGGCGGGGCCATGTACTGGGTCATGGCGCAGGTGGGACTGCCCGTGCCATTCCTGTGGTGCGTTGTGCTCGGGGCCATTCTCGCGCCAACCGACCCGGTTTCTGTGGTCGGCATGTTGCGCCGGCTGGGTCTGCCGGGGCCCATTCAGGCCATTTTTGCGGGAGAAAGCCTGTTCAATGACGGGGTGAGCATCGTGATTTTCGGCCTTGCCATGACGCTGGTCACGGGTGAAGCGCATCATCTGACCCTGGTGGATGCCGCTGAAGCTTTCGGGATCGAGGCTTTAGGGGGTGCGGGGCTTGGTTTTGTGGCCGGTCTGATTGCTCTGCTCTGCTTTCGCGCTGCACGCGACAGCCACTTGCAGCTTCTGGTGTCGCTCAGCCTCGCGGCAGGCACATTCAGCCTTGCCCATGCACTTGGCATGTCAGGCCCGATCGCCGTGGTCGTGGCAGGTCTCTGCCTGGGGAGCGAACGCGCCAAGAGCAGCATGGACGACCATGCGCGTGAGGAACTCAACAGCTTCTGGACACTCGTTGACGAGATCCTGAACGCGCTTCTCTTCCTGATGATCGGCTTTGAAGTGCTGGCCGCCATTCCCAGCCAGCGTGCCCTCGTGGCCCTGCTCCTGGGTATTCCGCTTTCAATTGCAGCGAGGGCGCTCAGCGTGTTTCTCGCCATCCTGCCGATCCATCTTTATGGAGAAGATCGCGGGCGCATGCTGGCCGTGCTGACCTGGGGCGGATTGCGCGGTGGCATTTCACTGTCGCTCGCACTCACCCTCCCTGCGGGACCGATGAAGGAGGTTCTTGCCCCGATCTGTTACGGCATCGTGGTCTTTACCATTCTGGTGCAGGGATTGAGCATGGAGCGTGTCGCTCTTCATTTCTATCCAAAGAAGGGCTGAGGGCTACTCAGCCTTTGCCAGAGGCAGATTGGGTACGCCCCTGAAACCGGGGCGCGGCACCCATAGCCGCGCACCGCGCCATGAGCGGTCTGATATGACCTGCAAGGCTTCCCCCCTGCTCCGACCTGCGCCATCGCGCACCATAACCGCGCCATCGCGCCAGACCGTGAAGCGATCAACATAGACGCTCCTTCTGCACGCTGATGGCAGGGGGGCAGCGCTAACCACAAGCGTGTTGCCCGTGCATTCCGGAGGTGGGTCTGCTGAACGGAGCCGGGAGAACAGGATGGCGATTTTCTGGCCTCCCCGCTCGATATGGCACCGCTGAGCGTCGCAATCCGGCATCTGTGCTGATGATATGACAGGCCGGGGCCAGGCCTGCACCCAGGCAGAGAGCGTATGGGCCGAAAGGCTGCCATGTGGGCCTGCAACCCAGGTGCTCCCCTGTCGGAAAGCAATGAGACCGCCATCGGGTGAGACGAGCAGCAAAGGCGCTGACAGACAAAGCGGTGACGCAACCCCCATCAGCATGAGAGACAGACCCATGAAACGGGCCTTGCCACGCCAGAGGCAGAGAATCATCAGTCCGGCCATATACAGGACCAGGGCCCAGCACGGCATATGGGGCACAGCGATATGGGCCATTGGCCATGCTGCAACATGGGCGGCCAACGAGGAAACCAGTCCGATCCCCTGCCCCATGACCCACAGAGGTGCGCCAGCCACCCCCAATGGCATGAGCAGCAATGCGCACAGCCCTGCAGGCATGATGCAGAACGCCGCTATCGGTACAGCGACAAGATTGGCCATGATGAACCAGGGCTGAAAACTGCCAAAGCCCGCCATTACAAGTGGCAGGGCTGCCCCGCCCGCCAGCGCACTGGTGAGCGAAAGCAACACCAGATGATGGCCGATGCCGCCCTGATGCCCCTGTTCGGCTCGCCGGACAAACCACGGCTGCATGGCTTCGTAGCCCGCAATCAGGGCCATGACGGCGGCAAAAGACATCTGGAATGACAGATCGAGCACCAGCACCGGAGACGCCATGAGCAGGACCAGTGCCACCAGAGCCAGCGAGCGCATGGAGAGCACGCGACGCCCGCTCAGGAGGGCCAAAATCGCCAGACCCGCCATGCCCAGACTGCGCAGGGCTGGCAGATGGAACCCTGTGAGCGCCACATAGATCACCCCCCCTGCCAGCGCCGCGAAAGCAGCGATTTCCCGACAGGGCAGACGCAGGCCGAGCCACGGCCAAAGGACGAGCCCCATCCGCACAGCCGCGAAGAGGGCGCCCATGACCAGACCCAGATGCAGCCCCGCGACGGCAAGGATATGGGCTAGCCCCGATGCCGCATAGGCCTGCCTCGTCTGCTGGCTTATCCCCTCGCCATGCCCGGCCAGCAGGGTGGCGGCAATGGCGGCGCGCTGCCCTTCGAGATGGTGCATGATTTCTGCCGTGATCGAGGCGCGCCAGCGCCCCAGCCTGTAGCCCTGCGGTGCGGCGATGATCTCTGGCACGCCCAGTACACGTCCGGCCCCGGCGAGGGCATCGAACCACGCCTCTCTTTGCCGATCGCGTGCACCGGGAAAATCCGGCCAGTCGGGCGGACGCAATACAGCCCGCAGGCGCAGCACCATGCCCGGAACATAGGTCTGGCCCTCATGAGTAAAGAACAGCAAATCACGCTGTAGCGGGGCCATGCCGATATCGACCCCGCTCTCGAACACGGCATCCCTGAGACGCAAACGCTGAAGGATCTGGCCCGGCTCTGTGGTCGTGGCGACATCGATCACCCTGCCATGCAACACGACCGCCAGTGAGGGAAGTGCAGGCATGGGAGGCTGCCGCCCTGCCTGCGCCCGCGCCAGCAGAAACCCCGCGCCGGCCATCACCATGACAAAGCCCAGTCCTCTGGCACTGATACGGGACCACCCTGACAGCACTATGCCCAGCCCCGCGAGGACGCAGGCACTGGCGCACCAGAAACCGGGCTCGTAACGGGGCAGGAAATAGATCAGGCATCCTGCGGCCCATGCTACGGCAAGCCAGGCTGCAAGCCCGCGCCCCTGCGAGAGCAGAATGTTCTCAAGAGACCTGGCAAGGCGGGAAAGCGTCACATTCCCCTGCCCTGACAGGGCCACATCCCCCAGCTCCGACAGGGCAAGGCACACCTGCTAGAGGCGCCCTGTCCAGCGCTTTCAGGGGGCGGAGGGCACATGGTCACGATAGTGATCCCAATGACGGACCAGCTCCGCCACGACCGGCGCCCCGACGCGCTCATTATTGTCGAAAGCGACATTCTGGCCGGGCCCTTCATCACCCATCGACTGGGTCAGGGAAACATGTGGGGGCGGCATGGACGGGTTGGAGCCCGAACGCAGCACCATCACCCGGTCCGGATCGACATAGCCCCATTTTGCCAGCAGGCGCATCTGCTTCTGGTTGGTCTGGC
This sequence comes from Asaia sp. A2, assembly GCF_057319415.1. NCBI lineage: Bacteria > Pseudomonadati > Pseudomonadota > Alphaproteobacteria > Acetobacterales > Acetobacteraceae > Asaia > Asaia sp. A2. The sequence goes on along the minus strand of NZ_JBXWTO010000004.1, from coordinate 84,413 downwards.
TTTCCTCATTGGTCATGACGAAAACACCCTGGTTTTTCGTCCAGAGTTTCACCCAGTCCTGCGCCCAGTCATTGCGTGCCTCGCCATGCCAGTAGCGCAAGGCCCCCAGGGTCTCGCCCATCAGGATCATCGGAGGCTTGCTGGCCGGAAGGCTCGCAGGCCAGGCTGCGCGTCGGCGGGCAATTTCCGGGTCGTCGGCCAATTTGACATCCTTGCTCAGACCATAGGCCCACCGCGCCAGACCCTGATTGAGCGCATAGGCCTTGGTCAACTGCGCGACATCCGTCACCGAGCCATAGTGATTGGGATCTTTCGGCAGGGTGTTCGGGCGGTCTGCCCCGATGGCGTAAAGCCCATAGGGCCAGTCCTTGGGAATGGTGCGGTCATCGAGTTCGCGCAGGGCATCGCCATCCACCACCCAGCGCGCCCAGGCCACGCTTCCGACCGAGGCCACATTGGGGTTCACGCCGGAAATGCCGGTGAAGATCTAGTAGGTCTTTTTCAGGTCAAATGCCGGGTCGAGCGCCAGAGCCATGAGTTCAGACGGGCCGGAACGCAGTACAATGCCATACACTCCGTCGTTATTGCGTCGCAGGATGGGCTCCTTCACGCCACGCACCGGCACTGTCTCGCTCAGATGCTCACGCTCGACCCAGTCCTGATATTCGCCCGGCGCATCACCTGTATCTGCACCGTTTTCCCAGCCTGCAACAATAATGACGCGCGGTGCCACGGGTGCAGCATGGGCAGACGCCACCCCAAGATCGAGAACGCAGGCGAGAGATGCGAGGCAGGCAGGAAGCAATCGTTTTTTCATATCGGGATCGTTACATCGAATACAGGTTTCTGCAAATACTGTTCGCAGGATACTGCTTTGATCTGGAGCCTGACCCGGCAGACATCTGACCGCGATGCCCCCTGCAAGGCAACCGGCAATCCGCAGCCTTTACGGGGCTTGCCCCGCTGCCCGGAAGGGGCGTGCTCCCCCTGTGCCGGATTTTCACCAGGCAGGTTTCCATAAGGGTGACTGTCCTCTGGCGGGGCATGGGGCAGCACGCTCATGAGGCATGACTTGCCTCTCATGATACCCGGACAACAAATCGCCATCCGGTAGTGTGGCGCACTCAATCATGCTATGCAGCCGCCATGACCGTTCGCACACGCTTTGCCCCTTCTCCCACCGGCTTGCTGCATATCGGCAATGCCCGTGCGGCCCTCTTCAATTTCCTTTTTGCCCGCCATCACGGTGGACAATTCCTGCTCAGAATCGAGGACACGGACCGCGAGCGCTCGACGCAGCGCGCGGTGGATGTGATTTTCGAAGGGCTGGCCTGGATGGGCATCACGGCGGATGAGGAGCCTGTATTCCAGTCCACGCGTCAGGGACGCCATACGGAAGTAGCGCAGGAATTGCTTGAGAAAGGTCTGGCCTATCGCTGCTACTGCACGGCAGACGAACTGAAGCAGATGCGCGAGGACGCGATCGCGAACGGCCAGCCGCCGCGCTATAACGGCATGTGGCGTGACCGTGATCCCTCTGAAGCTCCCGAGGGAGCGCCTTTCGCCGTGCGCCTCAAGGCCCCGCGCGAGGGTGAGACGATCATCAACGATCTGGTCCAGGGCGAGGTCCGCGTCGCCAATGCCGAGATGGACGATCTGATCATCCTGCGCTCGGATGGCACACCCACCTATCTGCATGCCGTGGTGTGTGATGACCATGACATGGCGATCACCCATGTGATTCGTGGCGATGATCATCTGACGAACACGTTTCGTCAGGCGATGATCTATCGCGCCATGGGCTGGGATCTGCCCCATTTCGCGCATCTGCCGCTCATTCACGGGCCGGACGGCGCGAAGCTCTCCAAGCGTCATGGTGCGCAGTCAGTGGTCGAATTCCGCGATGAGGGCTTTCTGCCGGAGGCGCTGTGCAATTACCTGCTGCGTCTGGGCTGGGGTCATGGCGATGCCGAGATCCTCAACCGTGAAGAGCAGATCCGCCTGTTCGATCTGGATGGCGTCGGTCGCTCGCCGTCACGCATGGATTACGTCAAGCTGACGCATCTGAACGGTGTCTATATGCGTGAGGCCGATGATGCACGTCTGACCGACGATGTGATCGAACGCCTGAAGGAACGCGAGGACGTAACGGTGGATGATGCGCTGCACGCCCGCGTGCTGACGCTGATGCCGGGCCTCAAGGAGCGCGCCAAGCTTCTGACAGACCTCGCCGACAGCGCCGCGTTTCTTGGTCGCTCCCTGCCCTTTACCTATGACGCGAAGGCACAGAAGCAGCTTTCGGAAGAAGGCAAGGAAGTGCTGCGCGGTGTGGCGCAGGCCCTCGCTCTGGTGGAGCCATTCGAGGCATCGGCCATCGATGCCGCACTTCGCGAATTCGCCGAGGCGAAAGCCATCAAGCTGGGTCAGGTTGCCCAGCCCCTGCGTGCGGCCATGACCGGCAGCACGGTATCGCCCGGTATCGACCTGACACTGCAAGCCCTTGGCCGGGACGAGGTTCTGGCCCGTATAGGAGCCGCGATCGCGCATGGCTGACACGCTCACCCGACGGCATCATCTGCTCGGCCTTGAGGGCATGAGCGCCGAGGAGATCACCCCCTATCTCGATCTCGCGGCCAATTATGCCCTGCTGAGCCGTTCGCGCACCGCCCCGCGTGATGCGCTGCGCGGCCGGACGGTGATCAACATGTTCTTCGAGGACAGCACCCGCACACGCACGAGCTTCGAGCTGGCGGGCAAGCGTCTGGGGGCGGATGTCATCAACATGACGGTCGCCACCTCCTCGGTGAACAAGGGTGAGACGCTGCTCGACACGGCGGCCACGCTCAACGCCATGCGCTGCGACCTGCTGGTGGTCCGTCACGCGGCCTCGGGTGCGCCAGCCCTGCTGGCCCAGAAGGTCGAGGCCAGTGTGGTCAATGCCGGTGATGGCATGCATGAGCACCCGACACAGGCCCTGCTCGATGCCCTGACCATCAAGCGCCATCTTGGCACGCTCAGCGGGCTGACTGTCGCGATCTGCGGTGATGTCGGCCATAGCCGTGTCGCGCGCTCAAACATCCATCTGCTGACCGCCATGGGCAGCAAGGTGCGCCTGGTGGGACCGCCCACCCTCGTTCCTGCGGCGATGGCTTCGCTGGGTTCGGTCTCGATCCATCATGATATGGAAAGCGGCCTGCGTGATGCCGATGTGGTCATGACGCTGCGCCTGCAACGCGAGCGCATGGGCGCCGGGCTGGTGCCGAGTGCTCGTGAGTTCTTCCGTTTCTATGGCGTCGACAGCCGCCGCCTCGCCTTGGCGAAGCCTGGCGCACTGGTCATGCATCCGGGTCCGATGAATCGCGGTGTCGAAATTGCCTCGGACGTGGCGGACTCAGCGCAGAGCGTCATTCAGGAACAGGTCGAAATGGGCGTGGCCGTGCGCATGGCCGTGCTCGACCGACTCTCACGTATGCGGACAGCGTCATGACCGATCTCATTTTCGAAAATGTCCGGCTGATCGATCCGGTAACGGGTCAGGAGTCGCTTTCGCGCCTGCGCATTTCAAATGGTCGCATCGCGGGGCGTGACAAGGCTGGCGCCGAAGGTGCGCCGGAAGGTGTCCAGAGCATTGATGGTCAGGGCGCGGTTCTCTGCCCCGGCCTGGTCGATATGCGTGTTGCAATTGGCGAGCCGGGTTTTGAATATCGCGAAACCATCGCCTCCTGCGCCCGCGCCGCGGTTGCCGGTGGCGTGACAACGCTGGCGGCCCTGCCCAATTCCAAACCTGCCATCGACGAGCCCGCTCTGGTGCGCCTGCTGCGTGGCCGTGGCGAGGAAACAGGCCTCGTCACCATCCTGCCCTATGGCGCGCTCACCAAAGGCTGCAAGGGTGAGGAAATGGCCGAGCTTGGCATGTTGCGCGAAGCCGGGGCCGTTGCCTTTACCGATGGTATCCATGCCATTGCCGACACCAAGCGCATGCGCCAGCTTCTGGCCTATGCCAAAGGGATTGGCGCTCTGGTGGTGCAGCACCCGGAGGACCAGTCTCTGGCAAAAGGTGGCGCCGCCACGGCGGGCGCGCTTGCAACCCGCATGGGCCTGCCCCAGATACCTGCCGCTGCTGAGGCCATTCTGATTGGCCGCGATATCCGTCTTGCGGAAATGACCGGCGCCCCCTTGCATTTCGGCCATGTCTCGACCGGCGAAGGGCTTGATCTGATCCGTCAGGCCAAGGCCCGGGGTCTGGCCATTACCTGTGACACGGCGCCCCCCTATTTTGCGCTGAATGAAGAGGCGATTGGCGAATTTCGTACCTACGCCAAGCTTTCGCCTCCATTGCGTGCGGAAGAGGACCGTCTGGCGGTCTGTGCGGCGCTCGCGGATGGGACAATCGACGCCATTGCCTCGGACCATGCGCCATGGGACGCCGATGACAAGCGCCTGCCTTTCGCTCAGGCCTGCGCCGGCGGGACAGGCCTGACCACGCTGCTTGGTGTCGGTCTGTCTCTGGTGCATGACGGCGTGCTTACCCTGACGCAACTCATTGCGCTGCTCACCCGCCGCCCTGCCCGGTTGCTGGGCAGCGAGGCCGGAACGCTGGACGACGGCGCCAGCGCCGATCTGTGCCTGTTCGACCCCGCAGTTGAATGGGTGGTCGAAGCGGGCGAACAGCCCGGACGCGCGCAGAACACACCCTTCGACGGCAAGCGCCTCAAGGGGCGCGTTCTGGGAACGTGGAAGAACGGACAGCGCGTTTTCGATGGTGCCGCATCATGATCCATCATCTGCTCACGACACCTTTCCTGCTTTGTGCCGGTATCGCCTATCTGCTGGGCAGCGTCCCTTTCGGGTTGCTGATCAGCCATGTCGGCGGGGCGGGTGACATACGCAAGATCGGCTCGGGCAATATCGGCGCAACGAATGTCCTGCGCACGGGGCGAAAAGGTCTGGCTGCGGCGACCCTGCTGTTCGACGGGCTGAAGGGCGCTATGGCTGTGCTGATTGTGCACCTCCTTCTCGATGGCGGCTTCCAGACGGGTATGGCTGTCGCCGCAGTCTGTGTCGTGATTGGCCATTGCTTTCCGGTCTGGCTCGGCTTTCGCGGAGGCAAGGGCGTTGCGACCGGGTTGGGGGCGCTGTTTGCCCTGTGCTGGCCCGTGGGCATTGCCTGCTGTCTGGTCTGGCTGGCGGTTGCCAAACTCTCCCATATCTCGTCAGCCGGGGCGCTAGCCGCTTTTGCCGTGGCACCATTCATCATGGCGCCGCTGAGCGAACAGCCTGTGCACAGCCCGCTTCCCATTGCGACACTCATCCTGACTCTTATCATTCTCCTGCGTCACACCAGCAATATACGGCGTCTGCTCACTGGACGGGAATCGCGCATCAATATCGACCCGCCACCCCAGACCAAACAGGAAATCTGACCCATCATGTCGGCCGTACCCCAGGGAAATGAACGGCTCGACATTGTACGCCTGGCCCGCACGGATGGCATCGGCCCCGTCAATTTCCGAAGGTTGATGACCGAACACGGGACAGCCGGCGCCGCCATCGAGGCATTGCCCGAGCGCGTGCGCAAGGCGGGACGGCGCGCCACCATTGCCATCCCGGCGAGAGACAGTGTCGAAGCTGAGCAGGAGGCTCTGACACGACTCGGCGGGCGCATGCTGCTCCTTGGCGACCCGGACTACCCCGCCCTTCTCTCGCGCATTACCGATGCGCCCCCCGTTCTGAGCCTATGGGGCCAGGCTGAGAAGCTCTCACAGCGCGCCATCGGAGTTGTCGGCGCACGCAATGCCTCAGCCGGAGGGTTGCGCATTGCTGAAAGCCTGAGCGGCGCTCTTGCCCATGAGGGCTGTGTGATCGTGTCGGGCCTGGCCCGCGGGATCGATACTGTCGCGCATCGTGCCGCCCTGCATCAGGGCATGACGGTTGGTGCCGCAGCGGGCGGCCTTGACTGTTTCTATCCCCCCGAAAACGAGGGGCTCTATCGCGCCATTGCTGAACGGGGCTGCGTTGTGACCGAGGCCCCTCTCGGCACGATTCCCCAGGCCAGTCACTTCCCGCGGCGTAACCGTCTGATTGCCGGCCTTTCTTTAGGTGTCATCCTGATCGAGGCCGCGATGCGCTCTGGCACGCTCATCACCGCGCGCCTTGCCCTCGATTACGGACGGGACGTGTTTGCCGTTCCGGGGTCGCCGCTCGATCCGCGCTCACGCGGTGGCAACGACCTGTTGCGACAGGGCGCGATTCTGACCGAGACGGCGCAGGATGTCCTGAACCAGATCGAGAGCGGCGCCCGCACCCGTATCGAACCCCGATGGACAGGCCTGCCGGGCTTTTCAGAGCCCGAAAGCGCAGGGTTTTCACCGCCTCCGGACCCCGAGACCGTCAAAAAAAGACTATGTGAGCTTCTCTCTCCGACGCCTGTGGCAGTTGACGATATCGTAGCGCACTGCCAGTTCTCGGTTTCCACGGTGCTGTCCGCCCTGTCAGAACTCGAACTTGGCGGCACAGCAACCTTCCTTCCCGGGGGGCAGGTTGTCCTGACAGCCTGATCCACCGGTTACGAACAGGCCGGAGCGGTTCTGGAGTAGAGATGACTGATGTCGTAGTGGTCGAAAGCCCGGCGAAGGCAAAGACCATCAACAAATATCTGGGCGATAATTTCATCGTTCTGGCATCCTTCGGCCATGTCCGCGATCTGCCGCCCAAAGACGGCAGTGTGCGGCCTGACGAGAATTTCGCCATGGACTGGCAGACCGATGAGCGTGGGGCGAAGCAGATCGCCACCATCGCGAAAGCGGTCAAGAACGCCGATACGCTCTATCTCGCCACTGACCCGGATCGCGAAGGCGAGGCCATCTCCTGGCATGTGCGTGCCGCACTGGAAGAGAAGAACCTGCTGCGCGGCAAGAACGTGCAGCGCGTCACTTTCAATGAAATCACCAAATCAGCCGTGCAGACGGCCATGGCGAATCCGCGTGCGCTCGATCAGCCTCTGATCGATGCCTATATGGCCCGCCGTGCGCTTGATTATCTGGTCGGGTTTACCCTCTCGCCCGTCTTGTGGCGCAAGCTGCCCGGCAGCCGAAGCGCCGGTCGCGTGCAGTCCGTCGCGCTACGACTGATCTGCGAGCGCGAGGCCGAGATCGAGGTTTTCAAAAGCCGCGAATACTGGTCGGTCACAGGGTCTTTCGCGACGCCGCGCAACGCTGCCTTTTCTGCCAGACTGACGCATCTTGATGGCCGCAAGCTCGATCAATTCGATCTGGACAATGCCGAGAAAGCTCATGCGGCGCGTGACCTCGTGGCCTCTACAGGTTTCAAGGTCCGCTCCGTCGAGCGCAAGAAGGCCAGACGCAACCCGCCCGCGCCATTCACCACCTCAACGCTGCAACAGGAAGCCTCGCGCAAGATCGGCATGAGCGCGCAATCGACAATGCGCGCTGCCCAGCAGCTCTATGAAGGTGTCGATCTGGGCGGCGAGACGGTCGGTCTGATCACCTATATGCGTACCGATGGTGTGACGATGGCCGCCGAGGCCGTTCACGCCATCCGCGACATGATCGGGAGCAGTTACGGCGCGCCCTATCTGCCGGAAAAGCCGCGCGTCTATACCAGCAAGGCCAAGAATGCGCAGGAAGCGCATGAGGCCATTCGCCCCACCGATGTCACGCGCACGCCTGAATCGATGGCCCGGCATCTCTCGGGGGAGCAGATGCGTCTGTACGAGCTGATCTGGAAACGCGCTGTCGCGTCACAGATGCAGTCGGCAGAGCTCGATCAGGTTGTGGTCGATCTGTCCGATGCCGCGCAGCGCACCATTCTGCGCGCCAATGGCTCGATCATCGCTTTTGACGGTTATCTCAAGCTCTATAGCGAGGGGCGTGACGATACCAAATCCGATGAGGATGAAGGCCGCGTCCTGCCTGCCATGAGCGAGGGTGATGCGCTCTCGACCCGTGGTGTCGAGGCTGACCAGCATTTCACCCAGCCGCCGCCGCGCTTCTCGGAAGCCAGTCTGGTCAAGCGTATGGAAGAGATCGGCATTGGCCGTCCTTCGACCTATGCCTCGATCCTGACCGTTCTGCGCGACCGCAATTATGTGCGTCTGGATGCGCGGCGCTTCATCCCCGAGGATCGCGGCCGTCTGGTCACGGCATTCCTGACTTCCTTCTTCGAACGCTACGTGGACACCGATTTCACGGCGACGCTCGAAGAACAGCTCGATGACATTTCCGATGGTCGCGCCGACTGGCACGACATCATGGCTGCGTTCTGGCGCGATTTCTCGGCGGCCGTAGCGCAGACCAAGGACCTCAAGATCTCGGATGTCATCGATGCGCTCGATGAGGACCTAGGCTCGCATTTCTTCCCTGCGCGTGAAGATGGCGGTGACCCAAGGCAGTGCACGGCCTGTGGCACGGGGCGTCTGGGGCTGCGTCTTGGCAAGTTCGGGGCCTTTATCGGCTGCTCGAACTACCCGGCCTGCCAGTTTACCCGTCGCCTCGTGGCCGAGGATGGCGGCGAGGGCGAGACGCTCAAGGAAGGGATGAAAAGCCTTGGTCAGGACCCGGAAACGGGTGAGGAAGTGACCGTGCGTCGCGGGCCTTATGGTCTTTATATCCAGCGCGGTGAGGCCGACCCCGAGAACAAGAAGATCAAGCCCAAGCGCACCACCATTCCCAAGGGGCTGGAGGGCGACAAGCTGACGCTGGACAAGGCAATCGGTCTTCTCTCCCTGCCGCGCAAGCTGGGCCCTCACCCTGAAACCGGTGAGATGATTGAGGCCGGGCTGGGGCGTTTTGGCCCCTATGTGAAGATGGGATCGATTTTTGGTACGCTTGATGCCGATGATGACGTGCTCACTGTAGGGCTCAATCGCGCCATCGACTCGCTGGCCAAAAAGCTGGCATCGATTCGCAATCTTGGCGCTCATCCCAAGGATGGCGAGGCCGTGATGGTCCGCAAGGGACGATTCGGCCCTTATGTGCAGCATGGGCAGGTCGTGGCCAATCTGGCCAAGGGCCAGATGATGGATGACGTGACCCTTGATGAGGCTTTGGCACTTCTGAACGAGAAGGGGAAACCCCTCAAGGCGAAGGGCAAGACCACTCGCAAGACCACGGCAAAGGCTGCATCGGGCGACACCGCGTCCGAAAAGGCCGCGCCACGCAAGAAGGTCGCCCCGAAAGCCGCCGCCAAGAAACCGGCTGCCAAAAAGACGTCATCAGCCAAGAAAAAAGCCCCCGAAGGAGAAGGGGTTAAGAAACCGGCAAGGAAATCACGCGCTTCAGGGACAACAGATGGTGATGACGCCGCGTAATTTGCGTTTTTGATGCCACAGACCGTGGCAAAAACATCGCTCCCCCTGTTAGGCTCTCTTTCGCGGTTCTGGCAGGACCGTTAAAGCGGCTCTCGATGGGGGAAGCCATCGCTCTGATGGTCAAGGTCACCGGCTCTGAACAACCTTACTTTCCTGACTGGTGCGCCTTCACGAGGGCTCAAAGGCGCAGCAGGGCTGGCCTTGGTCCTGACCGCGCTTGGCGGGAGCTCATCAGCTGGAGCCGCCCGGTCTCATGTTGCCGGAACAGTTCAGACAGAACTCGCTCAGTCTGCCCCACCTCAAGGCCAGCCAGTTCCTGCTCAAGGAAATCAGCAGGACGGCCCGGCCCTTGATACCGGACTTCTCTCTTCCGTACTGTCGAGCGCGTTTCGCTTTCTGTCACCCAGAACCCTCGATGCTCATTCAAGCCGCACCTACAGCCTCTGGGGCCTTGATGGCCTGACTGCGATCGACCCTTCGATCACCATCGAAGAACCGTCGCACGGCCCAAAGGAGCCTGCATCTATCCGGCTTAGCCTGAGCCAGAAAACGCTCGCGGAATTGCGCGAACCCGGCGAAAATGACACCGCCGAATGGGTACATGTCCTGGTTTCCATCATGAATGCCGCATGGCGCGCCTCGCCTGCATTGAGAAGCGCTGGGCGCGATGCGCTGCTCCAGAGTTTCTTTGACGAGCTGTTCAATCACCTTGACCCTTACTCACGTTATGTTGCGCCTGCCCCAGCCGGCAATGACCGTGCCAATCGAGGCGGCGCGACAGCAGGAGTCGGGATCTCGCTCGTTCGCGATGGAAGCAACCTGATCATCGGGGCGATCAATGCCAATGGTCCTGCCTGGGCTTCAGGAGCGAATATAGGACAGAGGCTCCTCTCGGTTGACGGCAGATCGACCCGCAATCAGGAGCCATCCAGTGTCGAGGGCTGGCTGAATGGTGCCCCCGGCAGCAAGGTAAGGCTGCTGCTCGCCGATCCTGGGCGTCATGGGGCAATCATGCGTCTGGATCGTCAGATCGTGCCACCGCAGACGGTTTTCGCCAGTATGCACGAGCATATTGCCGTCATGCGTATCGCCTCGTTCTCATCCGATACGGCTGAGGAGTTGAGTCAGAATATCGATCAGGCCCTCGAAGACAAGAAGCTGGCAGGCCTGATCATTGATCTGCGTGGCGACCGTGGCGGGGTGTTGCAGCAGGCCGTAACTGCAACAGCCCTGGTGCTTGATCAGGGCATTGCCGTGGTCACGAAAGGCCGCGATCCGAAATCGAACCACATCTGGGCCGTTCAGGGCGGAGACATGACACATGGCCTGCCCATTACAGTGCTGGTCGATGGACGAACGGCCAGTGCCGCCGAAATCATGGCTGCTGCCTTGTCAGACCATCGACGCGCCGTAGTGATCGGGAGTGCGACGCTCGGCAAGGGACTGGTGCAGGCCATTGGGCAGATGCCCGACGGAGGTGAGTTGTTCGTGACATGGAGCCGCGTGCTCGCGCCTCTTGGCTGGCCTCTGCAGGGGCTGGGCGTTACACCACAGATCTGCACGTCTCGCGGGGCACTGTCTCTTGAGCAGCAGCTGGGCGCGCTCGATCAGGGAAAATTGCTGGATGCCGAGACGGTACGAGCCAGCCGTGCCATCCGCTTTCCTGTCAGCGTATCGAGAATCCTCGATATCCGTCGCCATTGCCCCGCGGCACTGGGAACAGATGCCGATCTCGATACGGCAGCCCTGCTTCTGCATCGCCCCGGCAGCTATCGCGCAGCGCTGGCGGCCATGCCAGATGATATGGACGACGCCTCGCCATGACCGAAGCGCGTCTGAAAACAGGATTATGGGCACGCGGCCTCATGCGTCTGGTACAGAGTCAGGGCCACGGTGCCATGATGCTCAAGCGCGGTGACGAAGATGCCGGGGCCATGCTGATTGTGCTGACTGACAGACATGACCGGCTTGCCGTATTGCGTGTCGCAGGGTTGGGGCAAGGCTGGGAACGCATCAATATGGACAATGCCGATGCGCTGGGCGCTTATCTCGACCGACAGAAAGGCTATGACCCGGATTTGTGGATTCTTGAATTCACGGTGGATGATGTTGCCCGGCCCATCGAAACAACGCTGCCCGGCCGTGTCGCCTGAACCGGGCCGCTGACCTCGTGGCGCGCCTGAGGCAAGGGACATGAGAGTGTTGCAGCCATCCCACACTCAGGGCAGGAAGAAAGAATTGCCTCACATGGTGAATGCACCGGGAGAGGAAACATGCGTTGCACAGGGATGACAGTTCAGCGAAAAGACGGCATTCAGATCGCTGCGGACGGCCAAGGGACTGGCCTTCTCTCAGTCTGCCGCGTGAAAAGGATGGAGAAGACGATATGACGCTGGAACACCGAACGCGCGGTGAAACCGTTTACCGCCCGTTTTACGATGTCCGGCAGGTGGTCGGATCCTTCTCCCGCCTAATGCGCAGACATGGATTGAGCCTGACTGCTCTTGCCGGTTTTGGCGCGATCGGGCTGAGCCTGACCGCCGCGCCCGCGCAGGCACAGGTCGTCAAGGGACTATACGTTGCGGGTTCTGGTGGGGCGAGCTTCAACCAGGATCAGACTGTACGCCTTTCGCCAGTCCTGCCGAGCGGTCGTGACCATTATGATGCAGGTGTAACGGGCCTCGGATCCGTCGGCTGGGGCCTTGGCAACGGCTTTCGCGTTGAAGTGGAAGGCAACTACCGCAACAATCGTCTGCAGCAGTTCAAATCGAGCTATTTTCCATCGGCCACAGGGGGACGCCAGCAGGGTTACGGCGTAATGGCCAATGCCCTGTTTGACATGGATATCGGCGCGAACTGGGTCTATCCCTATTTCGGTGCCGGTATCGGTTATGGTTGGCAAGCCATGAACGCCTCGGTACGCGCCCCCAACAACTATCTCAGCCAGAAGATTGGCGGGACGACGAGCAACTTCGCCTATCAGGGCATATTCGGCCTGTCGTTCCCTGTGCCTTTCGCCGTCGGCCTGTCTTTCACCACCGAGTATCGTTTCTACTCGCTGCTTGGCCCCAACGGGCATCACGCAACGGGCTATGGCAGCATCGGCGGTTACGACACCCCGCGCCCCGCAGGGGCGATGGATGGCAATCGCGTGACCCGCAACGACTTCAACCACTCCCTGCTTCTTGGTCTGCGTTACGAATTCAATCCGGCCCCGCCGCCACCTCGCAGTGTTCCCGTCGTGACTGCCCCGGCACCGGCACCAGCACGCAGCTATCTGGTCTTTTTTGACTGGGACCGCGCCGATCTGACCGACCGTGCGCGCTCGATTGTCGGCACAGCTGCGCAGAACTCGACCCGTACGCAACTCACCCGGATCGAGGTAAACGGCTATACGGATAATAGCGCAGCTCATCCGGGTGCCCGTGGGGCCGCCTACAACCTCAAACTGTCACAGCGTCGCGCCGATGCAGTACGTGCGGAGCTGATTCGTGATGGCGTGGCGGGTGGCCTGATCACGGTCAAGGGTTATGGCGAGAGCAATCCGCTTGTCCAGACCGGCCCCAACACGCGCGAACCGCAAAACCGTCGCGTCGAGATTATCCTGCACTAACCATGAAACGCCTGCCGCCTGATTGGCAGCGTGGCGTTGCTGTAGCCTGAGAATTATCCGACGACGGAATATTCGGGCAAGCTCCGTGCCGGCCACGCCAGATCAGGCTGAAAAAGCCCTGACCCGCATAGCGGTCTCAGGGCTTTTTACTGGAGGCACGTCAGACCAGCCCGTTGAACAGCGAGGTCGAGAGGTAGCGCTCGGCAAAGGATGGCACGATCGAGATAATGGTCTTGCCGCTATTCTCCTCACGCTGCGCCAGCGCCAGAGCGGCGTGCAGCGAGGCTCCGGAAGAAATCCCGATGGGAATACCCTCGATGCGGGCACAGCGCCGGGCGGCAGCCATCGCATCGCGCTCGGACACCGCCAGTACGCCGTCTAGCAGTGAGGAGTCGAGCGTGTTCGGACAGAATCCGGGGCCAATACCCTGGATACCGTGCGGGCCGGGATCATCGCCATTCAGCACCGCGCTTTCGGCTGGCTCGACGCCCCAGAACTGCATCTCGGGCTTTCGGGGACGCAAGGTGCGGGCGATCCCTGTCAGCGTGCCCCCTGTGCCGACACCTGCTACCACCACATCGACCTTGCCCTGCGTATCCTCCCAGATCTCCTCAGCAGTGGTCAGGGCATGGATTTCCGGGTTCGCAGGATTATCGAACTGGCTTGGCATCCACGCATCGGGCAGTAAGGCGACGAGTTCCTCTGCGCGAAGAATGGCCCCGGCCATGCCGCGGGCCGCAGGCGTCAGTTCGAGCTGGGCATCCATCATGCGCAGCATCTTGCGCCGCTCGATCGAGGCACTCTCGGGCATGGTCACGATCAGCCTGTAGCCCAGTGCCGCCGAAGCAAAAGCCAGGGAGATACCGGTATTGCCTGAGGTCGGTTCGACCAGAACGGTACGGCCCGGTGTGATATCGCCTCGGGCCTCGGCCTGCTGGATCAGGGCAAGGCCGATACGATCCTTCACCGAGCCAAGCGGGTTGAAGAATTCCAGTTTAAGCAACAACCGGGCGTGAAGCTTGTCAGCCTCGGTCAGACGCGGCACGGCCACAAGCGGGGTACCGCCTACCGTTTCGAGAATCGACTCATAGACACGGCCCCTCGGTGCGGCATAGCGCGATGCGAAACCACGCGCCTCATCCTTTTCGTGTCGAATGGTCATAGTTGGATCCCTCGTATCAGATGGCAGGACAATGATTCCTGCAATGTCGGCTTTCCTGCGATGCCGGTCTGTGATTTGCAGGCAATAACTGCTATATTACGCGTAATTTGTCATTGAGGAAAAATCTGCATGTATCTCCGCAGGGACAGGGCGATGGTTGCCGTGATCATCATGGCCGATGTAGCCTTCCATGCAGGGCGCTCAAGCCTTGTCAGCGGTGGGGATATTGCCGAGCGAGCAGGCTTGGCCCGCCGTGGAATCGAGCCCCTGCTCCAGGCGCTGTCACGCTCAGGATTGCTGGAGAGCGTGCGTGGGCCTCGTGGCGGCTATCGCCTGGGGCGGCCACAACGCGATATCGGACTGGATGAGATCGTACGCGTCGTTGTGTCAGACGATGCCGGCACTGAAGAGACAGCTCAGGGGGCGCTTTTTCGCAATGTTATCGAGCCCTGCTGGCAAGTTCTAGATGAAACGGTGCGTAGCGAGATGGCGGCGCTGACCCTTGAGGAAATGGTACGCCGTGCCGAGGCTGCTGGCCTTCGACGGCCGGTGCATGAACCGATTTCTTTTTCGATCTGAACGAATCCAGCGCTTCAGGCCAAGCCCCTCAGGACGACGCAATGAAGGCAGCATGACGCTAGAGCCGTACATCGGCACGCCTAAACTTGTGTCAAGCGGCCTGGCGACCTCTGATCCGGGGGCATACGCCTTGGCAAGCCCCCTGACCTGTCGCGCTTACTTTTTGGTCGTCTTGCGGTGCGTGGCGCTGCGCTTGGCAACGGGTTTCTTGGCCGCCGGTGCCAGAACGGGCGCGGGTGGCGTAGCAACGGTCACACCCGTTGCATCGACGATCGCATTGACGGTCAACTTCGCACGCGAGTCGGTACCGCCGGGGATCAGGATGGCGGTAAAGCTGTCCTTGCCGGCATAGGCCGTGCTGGGCGTATAGGTGACGTAGGTATGGTCATCGAAATTGTAGATGAAGGCCTTGCCGTGTTCCGGTGCAGGAGCCACGCCGAAGGAACGGTAATTGGTATTACCCGGCTTCTGCACCGACAGGGCGCAAAGCCCGTCATCGCTACGCACAGTCATGTCGACCGTCATGCTGCCATCGGCCGCCGTCTTGACCGGTGTCGTCTTACAGACGGCAGAGACCTTCTGATAACCGAAAGGATTTGGGGGCACGACGCGCTGCACAACAGGTTTTTGTGCGCAGGCCGCCAGGGTCAGGGCCGAAACGAGAGTAATTGCAGAACCACGCAGTCGCACCATCAACTCCACTGATCTCATGTCATCGAAAATCGATTCTGCCTTTTTGCAACAGCAGGCCCGACACCAGATGTTCAGGCGCACCCATCGCGCACCTGAAAACAAATTCATCAATGGCCCTAGCGCAAGCCGCGCCCTACAGGAAGGGGGAAGCAGGGGCCGGGACAAAAGAAAAGGGTGGACAGGTTTTTTTTTGCAAAATCGGCTTATACCCTTGCCTGCGGGCATTTTCTCGCCGCAATTGCTGCGACATAATCGGAGAAAGTTCCGTTCCCTACGTGTGCGCCGCATATCAGGTGCGCCCATCCGTCTGCGGTGTCCGGAAAATTCCGGCTTTCCAGTTCTGTGCTCTTGTGGAGTCTTCTGATGTCGTTTTCTACCCGGCAACGCCTCCTGCGCCCGTTTGCGCGCCTGACCGCCTGTGCCTTTGTCGCCGGCAGCTTTTTTGCATCGGGTGCCGCTTACGCCGCCGGGTGCAGCGAATCACCAGCGCATGAGGCCTTCAATGTGCAGGGACTCAAGAGCGAGCTGATGGTGACCGCGCTCTCGTGCAGCGCGCAGGACCGCTACAATGCGTTCGTCGCGAAGTTCCGCCCCAAGCTGGCCGCCGAGGAAGAACGCCTCAACACCTATTTCAAGTCAGCCTATGGCCGTAACGCCATGAAGGCGCATGACGACTACATCACCCAGCTCGCCAATGTGCAGTCGGAAGGCGGGCTCAAGGCCGGCACGATTTTCTGTCAGCAGCGCGTTGCGATGTTCGATGAGGTCGATGCCCTCGATGATGGTGCTGATCTTGCGCATTACGCCGATGCGAAGGACGTGATCCAGCCGGCCTCGTTCGAGACCTGCTCGGCTCCCAAGGCTGAGTCTCACGGGCGCACCACAACCACACGGCGCACTCATCGCAAGACACGCGCCTAAAATCTGATCCTGTTCCTGCACGGGGCGCTTGACGGCGCCCCGGCGAGGCCGTCAAGAACGCAATATGAACGACGACCTCTTCAAGAGCGATGAAAAGCCCGTGCGTCGGCCTAGAAAGGCCGCGCAGGCCCCAGTGCCGGAAAATTATGGCGCTGACCAGATTGAAGTCCTTGAAGGGCTCGAACCGGTCAGGCGTCGTCCTGGCATGTATATCGGTGGAACCGACGACACCGCCTATCATCACCTCGCATCCGAAATTCTCGACAATGCGATGGATGAGGCCGTGGCAGGCCATGCCAGCATCATTGATCTCGCCCTTGAGGGGCCGCATCTCCTGATGGTGCGTGACAATGGTCGCGGTATCCCTGTCGATCCCCACCCCAAGTTTCGCGACCGCTCAGCCCTGGAGGTGATTTTCACCACACTCCATGCAGGTGGCAAATTCTCGGGCAAGGCCTATGACACGTCGGGCGGTCTGCACGGCGTTGGCTCATCGGTGGTCAATGCCCTTTCGGACCGGCTCGAAGTCGAGGTCGCCCGCGAAAAGCTGCTATGGCGTCAGGATTACGCCCGCGGCAAACCCGTGACGGCGCTCCAGCAGGTTGGCAATGCACCCAATCGCCGCGGGACCACCATACGCTTCTCCCCCGATCCCGAGATTTTCGGCGGGCTCAGCTTCTCCCCGCTGCGGCTCTATCGCCTTTGCTGCTCCAAGGCGGCGCTATTTCGCGGTGTCACGATCCGGTGGAGTGTCGATCCCTCGCTGCTAAAGGCGGGAGACGAGATACCGGCTGAGGCGACCATTCACTTTCCCAATGGCCTGGCAGACAGCCTGAATGCCGAGCTGGGCGCCAGCCCTGCCCTGCTGGCACCGGTCTGGGCAGGTGAGGCAGAGTTGCCCCAGGCGGCTGATGGCCGGACCGGGGGCAAGCTGGAATGGGCCGTGGCGTTTCTGGAGCAGGGAGCGTCGAGCATGACCTCCTATTGCAATACCATTCCAACCCCTCAGGGCGGCACGCATGAGGCCGGCTTCAGATCGGCACTGGTCAAGGGGCTGCGCGCCTGGGGTGAGAGCCGCAACATGAAGCGCGCGGCGGCAGTAACGGCGGAAGATGCGCTCGGTGCGCTGGCGGTCAAGCTCTCGGTCTTTATTCGTGACCCGCATTTTCAGGGCCAGACCAAGGAAAAGCTGACGACGCAGGAAGCCAGCCGCCTCGTTGAAGGCGCCTTGCGCGACCGGCTCGATCACTGGCTCGGCGGCAACCCGGCTCAGGCAGATAACCTGCTGGCCTTCATCATCGAGCGCGCCGAAGAGCGTCTGCGCCGACGCGAAAGCAAGGACACACCGCGCAAGAGCGCCACGCGTCGCCTGCGCCTGCCCGGCAAGCTGACAGACTGCACACGCGAAAATGCCGCCGACACCGAGATCTTTCTGGTCGAGGGCGACTCGGCTGGTGGTTCAGCCCGCCAAGCCCGTGATCGTGAAACGCAGGCCGTGCTTCCGCTACGCGGCAAGATCCTCAATGTAGCCTCTGCCACGGCGGACAAGCTCAAGGCCAATCAGGAATTGCGCGATCTGGTCGAGGCGCTTGGCTGCGGATCGGGCTCAAGCTTCGATGTCGCCCGACTGCGCTACGGCCGCGTGATCATCATGACCGATGCTGACGTGGATGGAGCCCATATCGCATCACTGCTCATGACGTTCTTTTACCGCGAAATGCCCGATCTGGTGCGCAAAGGCCATCTTTACCTCGCCCAGCCGCCCCTTTATCGCCTGACGCATGGAGCCAAGACCGTCTATGCGATGGATGATGATGACCGCGTGCGTCGCCTCAAGCGCGACTTCAAGCAAGGGGCAAAGGTCGAGATCTCGCGGTTCAAAGGGCTTGGCGAAATGCCCGTGAAGGATTTGAAGCAGACTACCATGGACCCCGCCAAGCGCACGCTGCTGCGCGTGGTGACCCCGCCGGAGGACAGGGCACTCACAAGTGATCGCGTGGAGAGCCTGATGGGACGCAAGCCTGAGCTGCGCTTTCGCTTCATTCAGGAGCACGCCCGCACGGCGGAATTGCTCGACGTCTGATGGCTGCTTTCGATCACCCCGCTTCGACCCGCCTTGACAAGCTTGGTGGCCTCGCCCTTCTGATTGGTGGCATTTCCTCCTTTCAGGTTGGCGCTGCGCTGGCCAAGAGCCTGTTTCCGCTCTTTGGCGCGGAAGGCATGGTGGGGCTACGTGTCTGTCTTGCCGCCGTGATCCTCCTCGCCGTCATGCGACCAGGCCCATCAGTGCTCAAACCGGGCATGTGGAAGCTGTTGCTGCCTTACGGCGCCTCGATGGCGGTCATGAATTTCGCGTTCTATATTGCTCTGGTGCGTTTGCCATTAGGTCTCGTGGTCGCCTTCGAGTTCATGGGGCCGCTTTCGCTTGCGCTTATCGGCTCACGTCGCCTGCTCGATGTGCTTTGGGCAGGTATGGTTCTGGGTGGGCTCTATCTGCTGCTCCGTCCTGACCATGTGGAAGGCCATCTGGACCCGATTGGCGTGATCGCAGCGCTTACCAGCGCCGTTGGGTGGGTCGTCTATATTCTGACAGGCACACGTATCGGGCGTGTCATGCCAGCGGCACAGGCCACGACACTGGGAATGACCACAGCGGGCATCCTGCTGCTACCCTGGCTGATACCGGCCATCTCTCCTGCCATCACGCACCCGCATCAGGGGATTCAGGCCGTGGGTGTGGCAGTTCTTTCCTCCGCTGTGCCTTATATTCTCGACATGATGGCCATGCGGCGCCTGGGTCCGCGCGATCTGGGTATTCTGCTCAGTCTGGAGCCCGTGCTGGGCTCCATTTCCGGCCTTCTGCTTCTGGGTGAGTCACTTTCAGTGGCGCGATGGATGGGCGTGCTGTGCATTGCAGGGGCATCAGCAGGCAATGTTCTCACCTCGCGCAAGCCGCCTCCAGATGGCGATATCGTCCCCCCAACCTGAGAAAACACGGCCCTCAAAATATTGATGGCGCCGTGTTAACGGCCTTGTCATGCAACGTGCTGGTCGAGCCATCGTTCTGATCCCTGAAATCTCGACTTACGGGATGTGTATTGAGGAGATGACCGATGCGTCGACTGATGAGTGCGGGTGCAGCCCTTGTTGTACTGTCCAGCGGGTTTTCTGCTATACCAGCTTTTGCTGCAGCCTTCGGCGATGACAGTGCCGCTCGCAGCGTTGCCATGATGAAGGCAGACCAGGCCAACGCCACCCGTGACTTCGGCCGCCTGTCCAAAGACGGGCAAAAGGCCTTTGCCAATATCCTCCTGGCGCAGCAGGCTTTGACGAATAATCAGAACGGACAGGCACAAAGCCTGATCAACGAAGCCGAAGCCCGTCTCGAAAAAGCAGCGAAGGACAACAAGGCCTTCGTAAAAGCTGAAGATGCCATGCAACCTGTCCCAAGCCACGGCATGCCCAAGCGTGTAGCCGCCAATGGCGTGCCGATGCACTGGCTGCCTGTCGGCGGTGAATATGCCGTGACCGATACGCTGGCGCCAGCGCAACAGACCGCTCTTGCCAATGCGAACCAGCATCTCAAGACGGGTGACACGCAGCTGGTGAATCAGGATCTTCAGGTTGTTGGCACGAGCGTGCAGTACGTTGTGGCTCTGGCACCGCTGGAGATGATCTCGGGCGACATACACCGCGCCTCAGTGTTCATGGATGGGGGCGATGCAAAATCTGCGGCCGATGCGTTGCAGAACGCTGTCGATTCAATTCTGTTCGTCTCTGGTGATGTTGTAGCTGTCACGCATCCATCTGCCGCCAAGCGCCACAAGATGGCTCATAGTCCCTCCTGACCCTCTCCCCTGGGCGCCCAGTTTGGGGCGCCCAGGGCAGGACGCACAAGACAGAGTTTTTCGGAGACAGTAATCAGCCTAGCGTATCCGGCCGAAAAGCTTTTCCAGTTCGTCCCGTCCAAGGCGCAACCACGTTGGCCGACCATGCGAGCATGTGCCAGCTCGCGGCGTCTGCTCCATCTGTCGCAAGAGGGCCGCCATCTCGTCCTGCTGTAACCGACGCCCGGCGCGAATGCTGCCGTGGCACGCCATACGCGCAATCACGGCATCAATACGACGCTCCAGTGCCGCGCTGTCTCCAGGTGTCAGATCAGGGTCGGCTGCCAATTCTTCGGAAAGATCACGCAGCAAGGCGCTCCCGTCACCGCCCTGAAGCAGCACGGGCATGGTTCGCAGCAGCACGCTGCCCCCACCGAAGGATTCAATCTCCAGGCCTAGTGCTTCAAGCGCCCCTTTCCATTCCATGAGCCTGTCAGCCTGACCGGGCGGCAAGTCGATCACTTCGGGAAGCAGGAGGCGCTGCGCCTTGAGCGACCCACTGGTGTACTGGGCCAGCAGCTTCTCATGCGTCAGACGTTCATGGGCAGCATGCTGATCGACAAGGATCAGATCACCATCCTGACCGACAGCGAGAATATAGGTGTCGAAAACCTGCGCGACCGGCGCGCCGAGTGGAAAGCGCGCCATTTGAGAGGCATCTGGCTGAACCAGCGGTCGGGAAGACGGCTCGAACGCATCAAGCGGCATAACCGGTGAGCGGTCATCCGGAGAACTGTCCGGCTCTTGAAAGCCACCATACGGGCTGACAGACCCCGTTGCCGTGGGAGCGCCATTCCCGCTGAGCGCGGCATGGCTCGTCAGAAAACCCGGGGTCAGGCGCACTGGGTCGGGCGGTGGATAGTGGATGGCCTGACGCGACGGGGCGGCAAAACGTATCCTCACGCCGCCCTCACCCGCGCCGTGCCCCAGAGCGCGCTGCATGGCACCGATCATCAGACCGCGCACATCCGCCTCATCGGCAAAACGCAGTTCGGTCTTGGACGGATGCACGTTCACATCAACGCGGTCATGAGGCAGTTGCAGATGCAACGCCAGAACAGGATGACGTCCCGGCTCGATGACTGGGCGATAGGCGACGCGTATGGCCGTCTTCATCAGCGGATCAGCAACGGGGCGGTTATTCACGACCAGAAACTGGGCAGCCGCCGTGGCCCGCGTGGCCGCAGGCCCGCAGATGAAACCGCTCAGATGCAGCCCATTGCGCTCCTCATCCAGTGCGATCAGGGAGTCGCTTTCGCCCAGAACCGCCTGAACGCGGGCGATAGTCGAGTGGGCGGGGAAGTCGAACACCAGACGCTCATCCAGCGTGAAACGCATGGCACAATGCGGGGCAGACAGTGCCAGTCGACGCATGACCGCCTCGGCATGGCTACCCTCCACACGGGCCGATTTGAGAAACTTGCGTCGCGCTGGCGTGGCAAAGAACAGATCGGCCACCACGATACGTGTTCCCGGCGCTCCTGGCGCAGGGGCTGGCGGGGTCAGCACCCCGCCTTCAAGGCGTAATTGCCACGCAGTGTCGGAATCATACAGCCGTGAAGTCAGGCTCAGGCGAGCGATCGCCCCGATTGAGGGCAAGGCTTCACCGCGAAAGCCGAGCGTGACGATCCGGGTCAGCGTTTCATCAGCAAGCTTGGAAGTACAGTGTCGCTCGACAGCCATAAGCATGTCATCCGGCGACATGCCACAACCGTTATCTAGAACCTCGATACGATCACACCCACCGCAGGCCAGAGCGACTTCGATACGGGTCGCACCAGCATCGAGCGCATTCTCGACCAGCTCTTTCAGCGCTGCAGCAGGACGCTCTACCACCTCGCCTGCCGCGATCAGATCGATCACATGGCTGGACAGCCGTCGCAGCTTTGGCTGAGGCAACGGGCGCTCAGACCGTGTCATGGCAAGACATCAGAAAACGCCGAGAAAAGCGCTCTTGGACTTCTTGGTAGGTGTTGCACCGGTGGAGGGATTCTGGCCAAGGGCAGAAGCACGCTGGATACGGCGATTTTCAGCCTCGCTGTCGACGACGCTGCCGGCATTGCCGCCGCGCCAGAACATCAGCTCATCTGTCAGACCGGCACCCGCCGCACCAAGCTCGGCATTGTTGGGCGCCTTGGACGCCTGATCGACCTGCCCCACAAGAGCTTGCTGCCCTGCACTGCTGCTACCCGACGCAGGATGCAGCGCAGCATTGGGCGAGAGGGTCTCAAGTGCCTGCATACGGGGATTTTCCTCCGCCGTATGATCACCCTGTCCCGGCAGGCTCAGCTGCTCGGAAGGCGGCATGGAAAGAGGGGCACGCGTCGTGACCGTGTACTCATCCGGCATGGAGCGTTCGAGACCGAACGCACGCGAGACGTCAGAGCCGGAGCAGGCCGGAAGGAGCGCTGTCAGGCCGAGAACCGGCAGGACGCGGAGGACGGACGGGAAGGAGAGCTGAGCCATATCGGATCCGATCCTAGATGAGCGTTTCGGCATCGACAAGAGATCAATGCTCGCGATGTCCTGGGCCATGATCGGAGGCACCCCCCAAGACAGATGCAGGCTTTTCACCGGCAGTTGACGGGCGACGATCCGACAGGATGGAGTCGATCACCCAGGCGACCACACCACAATCAATGGCCGAATCGGCAACGTTGAAAACATACCAGCTCCAGCCATAGGCATGGACGTGAATGAAATCGACCACAGCACCAAAGCGCACACGGTCGATGACGTTGCCCAATGCGCCGCCTGCGATGGCAGCTGAGGCAATCGCCACAGCCATGCGTGAGGTGCGCAAGGTCTGCCATAGCAAGACCAGCACCGCGATAAGCGCCACTGTGCAAAACAGCAACGGCCCGTAACGGCCGACGCTGCCGAGCATGCCAAACGTCACAGCATGGTTCCATACCATTGTGAAATTCAGCCCCGGCGCGATGACCACACTCCCCTTTGCGGGAAGGTCGAATACGTTCAGGATCCACCATTTGCTGGCCTGATCGGCGCAAAGCACGACAATGAACGCCGCCAGACCGGCCAGCAAGGTTGCTGGTCGGCCGAAGGAGAGCGTGACTTTGGCTGATTTCACGCCGTCACCACATCGCTACAGCGCAGGCAAAGGCCCGGATGGGTGGTCTGGCTCCCGACTTCGGGCAGGACACGCCAGCAGCGAAGGCACTTGCTGCCCGCAGCCTCGCCCACACCTGGCCCCGGATGAGCGCTGACAACGCCCTCGTGCTCGGTGGTGGCGCTGTCATCGATATAGAGCGACGGCACGTTGGTCAGGAGCTGGATATCGGCCTGCGAGACAATGGCGAGTTCGGCCCAGTCCACGTCGCCGAACACGGCCTGTTCCTGTTCGGTCAGGGGCAGGCTGAGACGAGCTTCGAGAGACGAGCCAATCACACCACCCCGACGCGCACCCTCAAGCTCGGTCGTGATGACGCGTCGCAGAGCACGGATACGATTCCAGCGCTCGCCCAGCACCGTGTCATGCCATGCGGGGTCGGGCTCAAGGAACGCCTGGAGATGCACCGAACTCTCTTCGCCAAAGCGCGATGTCCAGGCTTCTTCAGCCGTGAAGACCAGAACCGGCGCAAGCCAGGTGGCGAGGGCACGATGCAGGATATCGAGCACGGTGCGGGCAGCACGACGACGCAGTGAAGACGGCGCATCGCAATAGAGTGCGTCCTTGCGCACGTCGAAATAGAAGGCCGAAAGATCGGTCGTGCAGAACCCGTGCAGCATCGGATACACGCCCACCCATTGATGGGTCTGTACTGCCTGCTTGAGAAGGCCGCCCAGATCGCTCAGGCGATGCAGGATATAGCGCTCAAGCTCGGGAAGCTGCTCGAAAGGTACCGCCTCTTCAGGGGTAAACCCGTCGAGCGCGCCCAGCAGCCAGCGCAGCGTGTTGCGCAGGCGACGATAAAGCTCACCCTGCTGCTTGAGGATCTCGTTACCGATACGCAGGTCTTCATTGCTGTCGGAGTTCACAACCCACAGACGCAGGATATCTGCGCCAAGCTTGTCGGTCACTTCCTTGGGCGCAATCACATTACCCAACGATTTCGACATCTTGCGGCCCTGCTCATCAAGCACGAAGCCGTTGGTGACGATGGCCTTCATGGGAGCCACGCCACGTGTGCCGACGCTCTCGAGCAGCGAGGACTGGAACCAGCCGCGATGCTGATCGGAGCCCTCAAGGTAGAGATCAGCCGGGAAGTTCAGACCGTCCTGACCCAGCACGAAGCTATGGGTCGAACCGCTTTCAAACCAGACATCGACGATGTCGAACACCTGTTCGTACTGCGCGGGGTCACGACCTTCGCCAAGGAAGGTGGCGGGGTCAGCGCTATACCAGATATCGGCACCATGCTCGGCCATGGCATTCACGATACGCTGCATGACCGCCGGATCTCGCAGCACCTCGCCCGTGCTCTTTTCCACGAAAACGGCAATCGGCACGCCCCAGGCGCGCTGACGACTGATGCACCAGTCAGGACGCTGTTCGATCATGGAGGTGAGGCGGTTGCGTGCAGCCTCTGGCACGAAGGTGACATCTGCCAGCGCATCCAGCGCCTTGCGACGCAGGGCCTGATCACCATCCATGCGGATGAACCATTGAGGGGTGGCACGGAAGATGATCGGCTTACGCGAGCGCCATGAGTGCGGATAGGAGTGCACGATGCTCGACCGGGCCACAAGGCCCGCAGCGGCATCGCCATTGGCAGCCCAGCGCTGCGCTGCCTCGGTCAGGGCATTGCAGACCGGGTCAGCCGCCTTGAACACATGGATACCAGCAAAATGGGGAACCCACGGCGCATAGGTGCCGTCATCCTGCACCAGTTCGGGCACTTCAATGCCGTACTGGCGTGTCAGCAGGAAGTCGTCCTGACCATGAGCCGGAGCCATGTGCACAAGGCCCGTACCGGCATCGGTCGTCACGAACTCGCCGGGCAGCATTGGCACGTCGAATTCATAGCCACAGCCACGCAGCGGGTGGGCACAGATCGTGCCCTCGAGCGCCTCACCGGGCAAAGTGTAGAGAATGTGATGGTCCTGGATACCGGCCTGCTTGCAGAAATCGCTGACGCGCTCTTCGGCGACCAGAAAACGTGAGCCGGGAGCAACGAGGCTGTTCTCTTCCATGATGTCGGCACGCAGCACGACATAGGCAATTTCAGGCCCATAGGCGATGGCGCGATTGGCCGGAATCGTCCAGGGCGTGGTGGTCCAGATAACCGCAGAAGCCCCCTGAAGAGCCTGACCGGGCGTCGGATCGGCCTCGATGGGGAAAGCCACATGGATCGTGGTGGACGTGATGTCGTGATATTCGATCTCGGCTTCAGCGAGCGCTGTCTTCTCGACCGGGCTCCACATGACCGGGCGCAGACCACGATACAGCCCGCCATTCAGCAGGAACTTGCCGATTTCGCCCACGATGGCGGATTCGGAGGAAAAATCCATGGTGGCGTAACGGTTCTTCCACTCGCCCTGCACGCCCAGACGCTTGAATTCCTCGGCCTGAATGTCGAGCCAGCGACGCGCGTACTCGCGACATTCGGCGCGGAACTGCAGAACAGGCACATCGTCCTTGTTCTTGCCTGCCTTGCGGTATTCTTCCTCGACACGCCATTCGATCGGCAGGCCGTGACAATCCCAGCCAGGCACATAGCGCACACGAGCGCCATTCATGCGCTGGGCACGGTTGATCACGTCCTTGTTGATCTTGTTCAGGGCGTGACCGATATGCAGGTGACCGTTTGCATAGGGCGGGCCATCATGCAGGGTGAAAACCGGCTTGCCCTTGCCTGCCTCGACAATGCTCTCATCCAGCCCCATCGACTCCCAGCGCGCCAGAATTTCCGGCTCACGCGTCGGCAGATTGCCACGCATCGGGAAGCTGGTACGGGGCAGAAAGACCGTGTCGCGATAACGGTCCTGAGGATCTTGGCTTTTGGAATCAGGCATTTTCGATCAATCGACGGAGTCAGGGAACCGGGAGTTATGCGAATAGGGAGGCTCGCGGGTCAAGTGCCGAGGTGCAATGCGGCGATGATCGAAGCTGGATAACGGTCAGCCAAGGAATGGATCTGGCGACGATATACGCTGCCTTCACGGTCATGAGGCATGTCATCAATCTGTATTTGATGTTACCATTACTCAAAATACGGGAAAATCCGATAAAGAACCTTATCCTGCTCGCTCTTTCAATCGTGTCATGCCTGGCATGTACGGAGTCTTGTGCTGAAGAGTTCAAATTCGATACTGAAATCACGATTACACAGATCGACAGGGTGGTTGCCGTTCTCAACAAAAATGCACACGATTATGAGAATGAGATGGAAACGATCACGGCGGCCAGTCGCGATGGGCGGATTCTCGTTGAGGAAACCGAACTGACCCGGGAGGCTGACAACTGTGTCCAGGCGTTCTCCAGAGACAAGCTCAAACAGCTTCTCTATGACGCGACAGCCAATCGTTACTGCAACACCAATCTGAAGTTTCTGATGAATGGAAATGTGTCGCTAAGACTGATTTTTTCCTGCATGGCAAGGAGTTCTATCGCGTTCTCCAGACCCCGTTTTCATGCACGATCGTCAACTGACCAGGCGCACCCCGATCACAACCGCAGCACGCTCTCTATCGGCCTTACAAGCGGCGAATTCTCGTCGTCGGAAGGCCGGGCCCGGAACAGACGGCATCGAGTGTCGTGTCGATCTGCTCACCAAGTGAAGCGAGGTCCTGCCGCAGGAAATCGCGCAGGCGTATCAAGCGTGAAACGCTCTCACGGCGGCGGTTCTCTTTCTGGGCAATATGCTGTTCCATTGCCTGCATCTGATACATTTGCATCGCACCGAACATGACAGCCTCCCACGCCTCATTAACCGTGGGTAATCTATAACATCATGTCATGTGAGATAAAACATAAAAAACTTCACAAAACAGGCAAGTCCTCCTCAGGCCCTTCCTGTCAGGGTCATTATTCAATGATCCTCGCCTGATGCGGCATGTAGCGATCGCAAACGGGTCGACAGTGATCCCACGTGGATTTCGAGCTTGTGACCATCAGGATCGAGAAAATAGAGCGAATCGCCTTCGCTTCTGTTCTGCTTCCACAGCGTCACCCTGCCGAGGAGTTTCTCACACATCGTGGCAAATCCTGCGGGCTCGACAGTGAAAGCCAGATGGGAGTCATCACGCCGGGTGATGGCTTGAGAGTCAGGCAGCAACTCAAGACAAAGCCAAAGGGAGCCGGCCTCGAGATACGCTCCCTTCTCCCATCTCTCACGAAGGGCGCAGCCAAGAAAATCGCGGTAAAACGGAATTGACCGATCAAGATCGCGAACACAGAGCGTGACGTGATTGATGCCCTTGATCAGACTTCTGTCAGACAAAACCAGGGTCTCGCGTGTTCAATCAAGGAAGAGCGGAAAGCACGAGACGTGCACTTGCAGCATCCTCGGCAATCTGTGCTTTCAGTTCGTCAAGGCCGTTGAACCGACGCTCATCACGCAGAAGCTTGTGCAGGCTGACCTCAAGCGTCTGACCGTAGAGATCCTCATTCAGGTCGAAAAGATGCGCTTCGAGCCGACTTTCCTGCCCGTCATTGATTGTCGGACGGCGGCCAATATTCGCGACACCCGGACTGATCCGTCCGTCAGGATGGTGCACTGTCACGGCATAAACACCACGTGCGGGCTCAACATGTCGTCCGAGGGGAATATTGGCCGTAGGAAAACCAAGAAGGCGCCCGCGTTTATCGCCATGGGCGACCTCGCCCCGGATGAACCATGACCGGCCCAGTTCCTCAGCGGCGCGCTCGGGGTAACCTTCCTGAAGCAGACGCCGGATTCGTGAGGACGAAAAAGGACCGCTGATATCGGTCAGGGGCGGCACCACAGTCAGCCCGATACCGAGCGTTTCGAGCTTGCGCGCGAGGTAGTCGATATTGCCCGCTCTGCGATGGCCGAAAGCGAAGTCAGGCCCGCACGCCACATGTTGCACGCCCAGCGCGTTGTGAAGCACATCCTCGACGAACTGGTCCGGGTTCAGATGACTGAAATCGGCATCGAACGGTAGCTGGAAGATGGAGCGTACGCCCTGCTCATGCAGAAAGAAGGCTCTTGTCTCGGGCAGCATGAGACGCAGGGGTGGGTCCTGAGGACGAAAATACTCGCGCGGATGCGGCTCGAAGGTGACTGCCCCAAGCGCCAGATCGGGCCGCGCACCATGGAGGGATCTGAGAAGATGGACATGCCCGAGATGCACACCATCGAAATTACCGAGAGCTACGGCGGCACCACGGGCTTTTGCGGGTATCGCCGTCCAGTTCTCGTACAGGGTCATGAAACCGGCAGCTCGAACTGTCGGCTGACACCTGCCAGGTCGATAGCCTGACGAACACCTGCATGAGGCTGGGTGCCATCCTCGGCACGAACAAGCTGGCAGACCTTGAGCCCGGCCTCAAGAGCGGCGTCGAGCTCGGCCCCTATATCGGAAAGGAACAGGATCTCTTCGGGGGCAACACCTGCACGGGTAGCAATCTCGCGATAGCTTTCGGCAATTTTCTTGCCGCCAATATCGAGGTCGTAAAATGCCTCAAACAGATCTGTCAGATCACCCGCATCAGAATAGCCATAGAGCAGGCGCTGTGCGCTGGCGGAGCCCGAAGAGTACACCGCAAGGCGTAACCCCGCCTTGTGCCACGCCTTCAGGGCGGGAGCTACGTCTGGATAAAGACGGGCCTTGAGTTCCCCGCTTTCGAAACCCGTTTTCCAGGCAAGGCCTTGCAGGGACTTCAGAGGGGCCACCTTCTCGTCGCGTACCGTCCAGTCATGGAGCTGCGCCACAGGATCACATCCTGGATTGGCCGCCTCGATATCGGCCAGCGCGACCTTGACCAGCGGATCGCTGGCCTTTTCGCGCAGCAGATCGGGCATGACCTTGTCCGAATACGGAAACAGCACATCCTTGACGAAGGAAATCGGCAGGGTTGTTCCCTCGATATCGAGCAGAACCAGACGAATAGCGCTCATGCGGCAATATCCGGAATCGTGACGGGAAAACGACGGGCAATCTCGTCACCGGTATAATCGGCAACCCAGCCTGTCGTATCTGTGAAAACGCGCAGCGCGACGACGTCGGGCGACAGACCTGCATCGAACCAGTGAGGCGTTCCCGCCGGGACGGAAATCAGATCACCCTGAATACAGAGCACAAAATAGACCTTGTCGCCCACATGGAGCACGAAGGCCCCCTGCCCATGCACGAAGAAACGAACCTCATCTTCACTATGGGTATGCTCAGACAGGTATTTTTCGCGCATGGCGGCAATCTGGGGTGTATGGCGATCAAACCGCACGACGTCGGCACTGCCTGCGCCGGTCTCACCCATCAGTCCGTCGAGATAGGGACGATAAGCCTCCAGAATTTCTTCCGGGGGCGCGTCCTTCGTCGGCGTCACGGGGGACTGCCAACGCTCGAAACGCACATTCAGGGGGCGCAGCGTCTCTGCGATTTCACGTCCATCCTGCGTATCGAGCAGAATGGTCTCAGGCGCGTCATCGCGATAGATCGTCAGTCGGCTCATGCTTTCCGCCTTTCGAGTTCGCAGGCCAGCAGGAATTCCAGCCCTTCGAGACGGGCCAGCGCCATCGCCATGTCCCGCCCCCAGACATAAACACCATGCCCCCGGATAATATAGCCCGCAGGCATTTTCCCGAGTGAGGGCGCGACGACGCCTGCCAGCCTTGCGATATCTTGGTCGTTATCAAAGACAGGCACGTCAATGGACGTTTCGTGGGTTGATTGACCCTCGAAAACCTTCAGCAATTCGTAACCTGCCAGAGTAAGGGACGCCCCCGGCATCACCATGGAAAGCACGGTTGCCGCAACAGAATGACCATGCAGCACCGCCCCGATTGAAGGATCGAAAGCGTAAAGCTGCGTGTGCAACAATGTCTCGGCACTGGCCTTTTGCGTCGCATCAAGCGGATACCCGTGCGGGTCGATCTCGATAACATCCAGCTCGGTCAGGAAGCCCTTGTGCCCACCAGAGCGCGTAATCGCGATGCGCCCGTCAGACAGACGTCGGCTCAGATTGCCGGCCGTGGCGGGAACCCAGCCGCGCTGGTCCATTCGCTGTCCGGCCCGGATCACATCCTGCACAGCACCCGACCAGAGCCGGTCAGAAACCTCGGTCATGAACAGCTCAGTGATTGGTGTTGTTCACACTGCCACCGGAAACCGGAGGCGTGTACTGGGGTGCCTGGAAATTCCCGTGGGGAACACCTTGAGGCGCGCCCTGGGCATTGCCATGCGGCGGGGGGGCAATCTGCCCGTTGGGCTGGGCCGGATGGGTGTCCATGGATTCGTCTTCGGCCATGTTCTTCTTGAAGGATTTGATGCCCTTCGCAAAGTCGCCCATCAGCCCGCTGATCTTGCTGCCACCACCGAACAGGATGAGCACAACGGCAAGCACTATCAGCCAGTGCAGGGGACTCATGCTACCCATAATCTCTCTCCTTGTGTGACGGGACCATCCAGCCGTCTTTTTTCTCGCTTCTCACATGGCGTGATCACGCGCCACTTGCAAGCGCGCAATATCGTCCAGATCACGCGGTACGATAAAGCCGTAAGTGGGATAGGCACGCGCACCGAGGCTCCTGATGGGGGCCCAGTAAACGCGCACGAGAGACCAGTCATTCCCCGGAGAGACATCAATGACCGGCACGGATCGATCGATCCGGCCCGGCTCCCAATTGGCATGTTCCACGAGGATCTTGCGCGACGAGACCGTACTGCGCACGACAGAAACATGACCTGAAGGCAGGCGCCCGGTCGACCGAAACACAAGGATCTCGCCCTGCGCCGGCGTCTGCGTTCGCCGGTATTTGCCTGAGGCACCACGCCACCATGATGATGCAGCCCCATAAAGTGCCACGCCCGTCTTGGCTCGTGCATAAGGTGCGCACTGGAGCGGGCCATTGAAACTGGCGCGACTGTATTCCCGCGGGCCACCCCCACAGGCAGCGAGCCCCAGACACAGGCCCAGCCCCAACCCACGCCCCAGAAACGGGCTCAATTTGCGCAAGGTCTTTCTTTCCAACCCAGTATCTCTCATGACGATTTAAGCGCCATGACGCGATCCTCCGCTTCTGTCAGATCCAGAGCCAGCGCCTGTTCGGCCACGTCTCGACCAAATCCGGCGCGGGCAAAAATCGCCAGAGCCCGCTGATGGGCTTCCCCTGCATCACTGCGGGCCATGTCACCCTCACCCCGGGCAAAGGGCCCAAGCCGACGCTTGCGGGCCAGGACAAGGGCTGCCGCCAGTTCACGCTCCTTTGCCTCGTCGTCGTGCCGATGGCCAAGAGCCTCTTCCATCGCCTCGCCCAACGTCTCGGCCCCGATCCCTTTCTGAGTGAGACTGGCCGCCACGGCACGGCGGGACCGCCCGGACCGGGTCAGGCTGAGCGAGCGGGAACGCGCGAAGGCGGCATCATCCAGTGCGCCGATGCGACGCATATCGCTGACGATCCCGGCAATAACCGCGCGGCTTTTCTCGCGCTCTGAGTCGATCTGGTCTGTCTCGCCTCCCTGGGTGGCGAATTTACGCGCCCAGCGCATCACGGCACGGTCAAGCACCTGCGCAAGCCCCTGTTCGGTCGCGGCAAAGCGCGCCAGATGACGCAGGGCCGCCTCACGCAGTGTTTCCGCTGTCGGCGGGGGAGTCTGATCCGGAATCGCTGACATGAGAGGAGTGTGCCATAATTTCATGGCAGCAACATGGTAAAAACCCGCCGGAGATTCTCCATGCCCCATTCTATGCTTGATCGTGTTCTGACGGCCCTGCCCTCTGCCTATCCAGGGCCCGGCGGGGCGGCAGCGGTGATCCACAAGGGCGAGATCATTGCGCGACATAGCTGGGGGTTTGCCAATGCCGAAACCCGTACGGCGTTCACGCCGCAGACACTTTTTCGCATGTGCTCGATC
Organism: Asaia sp. A2; assembly: GCF_057319415.1. NCBI lineage: Bacteria > Pseudomonadati > Pseudomonadota > Alphaproteobacteria > Acetobacterales > Acetobacteraceae > Asaia > Asaia sp. A2. The sequence goes on along the minus strand of NZ_JBXWTO010000004.1, from coordinate 52,230 downwards.
ACGAAGCAGTTCACCTGCGCCCTGCTCGACGCCGTAGCGGACAAGGCCCGGCTGGATGCCGTCATCGCCTCTCGCCTGCCCTTGCTACAGGAGCCACCGCCGGACATTTTTCACCTCGCTCACAACCAGTCAGGTCTGCGTGATTACTGGGCGGTGGCCATGCTGCATGGCGCTCCCACGGAATCGGTTTTTGGTCTGGCAGAGGCACGACGGGTGATTGGCGGCACCAGATCCCTGCATTTCAGGCCCGGCACCAGCTACTCCTACGTCAACCAGAATTTTCATCTGATCTCCGAAGCGCTTGAGGCCTGCACAGGACAGAGCTTTGCTGAATTGCTGCGCGCACGGATTTTCGAACGCTATGGCATGAAAAGCGCCTTTCTTGCGGCAAACACGCAATCCATGCCGGACGGAACGCAAGGCTATGAGGGCAGTGAAGCCACCGGCTATCGTCAGGCGGTCAACAACATCTTCTGGACGGGCGATGCCGGGCTGGGGGCCAGCCTGGACGATATGATTGCCTGGGAATGTGCGATCGACGCCCAGCGCGATGATCCCCAAGGGTTCTATAACCGGCTCAGCGCGTCCGTAACCTTCAGCGATGGCACCCCTGCCCGCTACGGCTTCGGGTTGCAGCGCGGACGCCTGTTTGGCCATGCCATGACCGGACACGGCGGCGCCCTGCGCGGCTGGCGTAGCCACAGGTTGCACCTGGCAGAAGAACGGCTGTCGGTTGTGGTCATGTTCAACCACATGTCAGAGGCACATTCGGCGGCGGCAGAACTGGCGGGAGCCGCGCTTGGCATCCCCCCATCCCCGCCTGCCAAGGCGTCCGGCAACCCGGCCATAATCGGGCATTATCTTGACGCGCAGACCGGTCTTTCGGCCACGATCACATCGTCAGATCAGAATGGCGCGTCAGGCAGCGCTCTGGCACTTCGTTATGCCTATCCGCCCGAGCGCCTGGATAACTGGACCCAGAGCGGTGCCGGTCGCGACGGCACCACCCTGACATTTCAGGATGACAGGCACCCCGAGCACGGACTGATCATGGACCGTCCACAGGAAAATACCCGGCGTATCCTGTCGCGTCTGGCCATGACACAATCGCATCAGGATCTGGCAGGGAGGTATATGTGCGAAGAACTCGACAGCATCCTGACCCTGTCCGATGCAGGCGGCGCGCTCTATGGCGCCTTCTCGGGCATGCTGGGGCAAGGGCGCATGGAGAGGCTTCTGCCGCTTGGAGATGATGTCTGGCTTATCCCGTGTCTGCGTGCGCTCGATCATTCGCCGCCGGGGTACTGGACCCTCTCCTTCCAGCGGGATGCGGCTCAGGCCCTGCGCGGCATACGTGTCGGATGCTGGCTGGCGCGCGACCTGTTTTATCACATCATAACAGACTGAATTTGACGAACCGGGGGGATTAACCCCATCATGGTAAGGCAGCAGCCCGTGCCCTGCCCTGATTCCTCAGGTGCGGGGCTCTTGTTGTTGCATCTTTCCAATCCATTTCAACCGGGCTCTCATATCGCCATGATTTCCGCTCTGATGCCAACATTCAAACGAGTCGACCTTGCTTTCGAGCATGGTCAGGGCGCTTGCTTGTACACGGCTGACGGGCGACGATTTCTCGATTTCGGGGCGGGTATTGCCGTCTCGTCGCTCGGGCATGGTCATGAGGGGCTGGTCAAGGCGATCGCCGAACAGGCCGCACGCGTCATGCACGTGTCCAACCTGTATCGCATCCCGCAGGCCGAGAAACTGGCCGACAGGCTGGTGGCTCATTCCTTTGCCGACAGCGTCTTCTTCTGCAATTCCGGCGCAGAAGCCAATGAAGGCATGGTCAAGATGATCCGCAAGACCCAGGCAGGTCGCGGTCATCCCGAGCGCACGCGCATCATCTGCTGCAACGGCGCCTTTCACGGGCGCACGCTTGCCATGATCGCCGCCACGGGCAACCCGGCCTATCTCGAAGGTTTCGGTGCCCCTGTCGAGGGCTTCGATCACGTCCCCTTCAACAACATGAATGCGCTGCGTGCCGCCATCACACCCGAGACAGCCGGCATCATGATCGAGCCCATCCAGGGCGAGACAGGCATCAAGCAGGCTGATCCGCAGTTCATGACCGGGCTGCGCCAGGTTTGCGACGAGTTTGGCCTGATCCTTGCGCTGGACGAGGTTCAGACCGGCATGGGCCGAACCGGCAAACTCTTTGCCCATGAGTGGTATGGCGTCACACCCGATGTCATCTCGGTTGCCAAGGGCATTGCGGGCGGTTTCCCCATGGGGGCCATTCTTGCCAGTGAGGAAGTTGCCGCATCGATGGGTGCAGGTTCGCATGGCACGACTTTTGGCGGCAATCCGCTGGCCTGTGCTGCTGGCAACGCCGTGCTGGATGTGATTCTTGCCGATGGCTTCCTCGATGAGGTCGCGCAAAAGGGCACCATGCTCGGCAATGAACTGGCGGCTCTGGTGCATGATCATCCGCGCGTATTCGAGCTTGCCCGTGGCCGCGGTCTGATGTGGGGTCTGAAATGCAGGATGCCTGTTGCCCAGGTTCAGGCTCAGGTCATGGCTGAAGGCCTCCTCACCGTGACAGCAGGTGAGAATGTGCTGCGGCTCCTGCCGCCGCTGGTTGTGACCCAGGAGGACTGCCGCGAAGCCTGCGCCATTCTCTCCCAAGCGGCCCAAGCACTGGAAGCGCAGGAAGACGCGACATCAGACAACAAGACGAACAGCCGGACGGAGAGCCAGGCATGACCATTCAGACGAACGCCAGCGCTCATACACCGATCCGCCACTTCCTCGACCTGCGCGACCTCGACAGCGCCACGCTGCGCGACATCATCGATGTCGGTCGTGCGGTCAAGGCGATGCAGAATAAACGCCGCGCTCCGATGCATCCCGCTCACCCGCTAGCCGGGCGTACGCTGGGGCTGATGCTGTCCAAGCCTTCCACACGCACGCGCCTCTCTTTCGAGGTGGGCATGCGTCAGCTGGGCGGCGATGTCTCTGTGCTGTCGCCGTCAGACATGCAGATCGGCAGAGGCGAAAGCCTCGCCGATACGGCGCGTGTTCTCTCGCGCTTTCTGGACGTTCTCGTTGTCCGCACCGGCGAGACGGATATGCTGGGCGAACTGGTCCGCTGGAGCTCCATCCCCGTCGTCAACGGGCTTACACCGGACTCGCATCCCGTGCAGATCCTGGCGGATATCATGACCTATGAAGAGCATCGCGGTCCTGTCGCGGGCTCGCACTGGGCATGGATCGGTGATGGCAACAACGTGGCTGCATCCCTGATCGAAGGCGCCGTCCGCTTCGGGTTCTCTCTCACCCTTGCAACGCCCGAATCCATGAAGCCTCGTCAGGATGTTCTGGACTGGGCGCGCGCCGAAGGGGGGCAAATCCGCCTTGTTCATGACCCCATCGAGGCCGTCAGGGAGGCGGGCTGCATCGTAACCGATACATGGACCAGTATGTCCGATGAGGAATCGGCGGTGCGTCTGAACACCCTGCGCCCTTTCCAGGTCAATACGACCCTGATGCAGAAAGCGCCCGAAGGGGCCCTGTTCATGCACTGCCTGCCTGCCCATATCGGTGAGGAAGTGACCGAAGACGTGTTTGAAAGCCCGGCCTCCGTTGTGTTTGACGAGGCCGAAAATCGTCTCCATGCCCAGAAGGGTCTTCTGCTCTGGGTTCTTGGGGGCGAGAACTGGCGCGACTTCGGTAGCCCGGCCTGACCCGGTCGGGTGATGGTTTCACCCTGAGTATGAAGTAATTGTTGAAGCACAGATGATCGAGACACCTGCCTTTCTTGATACGCAACGCCCGGAGGAAGTGCCTGATCTCGTGATCTCGCATGGCATCACGCCATTTCATCTGGCGAAGCGACCGGTGCGTGGGCGACTGGTACGGCTTGGCAAGCTGGCTGACATCATGCTGACGCGTCACGATATTCCGGATGACGGCCGCATCCTTGCCGGTGAAGCGCTCTCGCTTGTTGCCGGCCTGAGTGCCGGTCTGAAGTTCAAGGGATCATTCTCGCTACAGATCAAGGGCGATGGTCCGGTCTCCATGCTGGTGACCGATTGCACCGACGCCGGTGAATTGCGGTTTTACCTGCGGGCGCCTGACACGCTCGAAACCGGATCGGCCCGCTCGCTTCTCGGCGAGGGATATTTCGCGTTCACGATCGACCAAGGGGCCCACACCGAGCGTCATCAAGGCATTGTAGCGCTCGAAGGCGAAACCCTCGCTGACATGGCTATGCATTATTTCACCACCAGTGAGCAGCATCAGTGCTGGATGCGCCTTTATTGCGAAAAGACCCCGGATGGCTGGCAGGCCGGAGCCCTGCTTCTGGAAAAGATAGCCGAAGAGGGCGGAATTTCATCAGGGGCCGACAGCGATGAGGACGCCTGGGAGACGGCGAGCGTTCTGGGCAATACCCTGACCTCCGCCGAGCTTTTCGACCCCAGGCTGAGTGCCACCACCCTTATCGAACGCCTGTTCGGTACACAGGATGTTATCGTGGATCGCCCGCGGGCGGTCAGTCTCGGCTGCCGGTGCAATCGTGCGCGTCTGGCAAGTGTGCTCTCCACTTTTCCGGAAGATGATCTCGACCATATGGCTGAAGAGGGTCAGATCACCATGAACTGCGAGTTTTGCAATGTCGGATTTCGCTTCGATCGGACCGAGATTGCGCGATGAACGACGCAGAGATCTTTCTGGAATCAGCCTGGGTCAATGGCGAGAAAATCAACTCGCTCTATGATCAATGGCTTCCCCAGAAAGTCATTGCGCTTGCCGATGACGTCACCTGCGTGACATTCAGCGATGCGTTGAGCGACCGAAAGGCTGTCTGGTATTTCAACGCGAACCGGGAATATTGCGGATCACATATTGAAGTCGTGCAACGGTTGCAGCCTGCCGATATCCTGTCCTCCGTTTCACCATCGTTCGACACGTTATCACGTACGTCCCTGAGTTCCACGCCTTCGGTCATTGGCGATGTGCCTCCGCCGCCACTTTTTCTGGCGACCCAACTCGCGGCCGCATGGGCGGTACGCATGATGGCCGACCTGCAACAAATCCAGTCCGCTTTGATCGAACAGGAACGGGACATTGCGCGAATTGACGACAGACCTCTGTCCAATCGCGGCGTAAGACGCCTGCTCGGCACACGTATCGGCCTTGAAACCCTGGTCGTTTTGTCCCCTTTCTCGGGGACGCCACTGCGCTCACAAATTTCATTCGTTGTTGAGCATCGGCTGATCCATCGTTTTCATGACGCTGAGCTCGATTGCGCCTTCTACCTCGCGTGGTGGGAAAAACAGATCGACGCACCGCCGACCTTCTATTGCCCGAAGGCGAATATCATCGTCAGCGACGAGAGCATGGCTGCCATGCTGCCATCCCATATTCTCGGCTGGTATCTGAGCACCCCCGATCACGCGAGCATAATTGCCGGAGCGCAGGCTTTTGAAGCCCGCGATTACGGTCTGGGCAAGGCATCGAACCTCATGGCCGAACCTCACGAACCTGCCACGACATTGCCTGCAACACCGCAGGCAGCTTCGGCGGACATGATCTCTGAATCCTGGGCGTATCTCCACCAGCATCAGCCCTCAGGCGAGGCAATACCTGGGACGCGGCAGGACTCCGGACAATCAGCCGGGCTCATGAATCGGCTGCGTTCCCTCATCAAGAAAAAATAACGATCGTCAGCATTTTCAGGAGCAGATCATGTCGCGAAACCCGTCCCGCATTCAGTCTTTCCTTCGTTTTGGTTCGGTCTGTCTCCTGCTGGGCAGCGTGTCGCCCCTGCTGACGGCCTGCGGTGACAGCGAGCCGCAAAGCTTTGCTCCGCTGGATTACAGTTATCTCAGCAAGATGCACCTCAACGTGGCGCATATCGAAGTCGTGGATTCCGCCCCTCCCGGCAGCACACCTGGAGATATTTCCGCCAAGGCCCCTACGCCTCCCCAGCAGGCGCTGGAACAAATGGCACGTGACCGCCTGATTGCCAGTGGTTCAGAGGGTAACGGCACGTTCACCATTACAAAAGCCAGCATCCTGCATGCACCCGGCGGTACTCTGCTCGGCGAACTCGAAGCTCACGTCGATCTGTCTGCCCCTTCCGGCGGCCGGGCTGGATATGCCCTCGCTCATATCACCCGCAGTCTCAACCCGGGTGACAAGGATCCGGAATCACGCGCGGTCTTGTACGATCTGACGACACAGATGATGCAGGACATGAATGTGGAGCTGGAGTTCCAGATCAGGAAATCACTGCATGACTGGCTGGTCGATGCCAGCGGCGCCCCGCTTCCGGGTGCCATTACACAACAGGATATCGGCCCGAGCTCCTCCTTGCCTGCGCCAGCGGCCCCGGGTGCCGTCTCGCCTGCCAACACACCTGCTGCCACTCCCGCTCAGAATGAGACAGGTACGCCCACAGTCACTTCGTCCAAGCCCGCAACCCCGCAGGAGCCCGATGCCATTTTCCCCTTGGGAGACGATGCCTCAACGGCCGCACCTGCTACAGCGCCCGGGGTCAAATCACCCAAGCCCGGTGTCCTGTCACTCCCGTCTCAACACTCCTGAGCCAGCGCTCTCGGGCCAACCGGTATACGCCTGACCCGTCTCACCGGTTGGTTCTTCAGAAAGCGGCTTGCATTTCCCCCGGCAATCGCGAAGAAGGAAGCTGCGCCCATAATGTGGGAATCACGCAGCATTGTTCTGTCAGGAGAACAGATTGAGCGCCCATTCATCCTCACGCCGACGCTTTGTCAGAAACGCAGCCGGCACGACGGCCTTCTTTCTGCTCGCCGGACAGGAATTTCAGGTACCAGCCTTTGCGGCCTCCGCCAGCGAGAATGAAGGCAAGCGCTTCTTCTCCCCTGCTGAACATCGCTTTCTCAGTGCCGCCTGCGATTGCATCTACCCCGATGACGCCTTCGGCCCTGGCGCGACCGCATTGGGCGTGCCGACATTCATCGACAGGCAGATGCAAACCCCCTACGGCCGCGGCGAACTCTGGTACATGCAGGGTCCATTTCAGGATGGCCCCGCCAATCTTGGGTATCAGCTTCCTCTGGCGCCGTGCGATCTCTACCGACAAGGAATCGAGGCAGCCAATCACTACGCTAATGTGGAACGTGGCAAGGATTTTGCCAACCTGCCGCAGAATATCCAGATTGAGCTTCTGACCGCGTTCGAAGGTGGCGCGGTCCATTTCCCCGCCTTCAATGCCCGTCTGTTTTTCGAGCAGCTGCGCCGCAACACGCTCGAAGGCGCTTTTGCCGACCCGATCCATGGTGGCAATCGTCATATGCGGGGCTGGATGTTGCTCGGCTTTCCCGGCTCACGCGCCGATTTCATGGACTGGATCAATCAGGAAGGGGCACCCTACCCCTTCGGCCCCGTATCGATCGACGGCCAGAAGGCCTGACCCCGCTTATTACCGAGTAGCAGACGCATGACTTTAAAACGGACCGACGTTGTCATTATTGGGGCTGGCTGGGCAGGCGCCATCCTTGCCAAGGAAATGCGCGAGGCCGGGCGAAACGTCGTCATGCTTGAGCGCGGGCCCGAGCGTAAAACAGCCGATGAGGGAACATATCCCGGCTCCATCGACGAATTGCGCGGGGCCATTCGTCATCGCCTTTTCCAGAACCCGGCCAAAACGACCGTCACCATCCGCAACACCATCAACCAGACAGCCCTGCCGTACAGGCAGCTGGCCGCGTTCCTTCCGGGAGAAGGCGTTGGAGGTGCCGGTCTGCACTGGTCCGGCGTACATTTTCGCGCTGCCCCGGATGACCTTCGACTCAAAAGCCACGTCATCGAACGCTATGGCGCAAAATTCATTCCTGAAACAATGAATCTGCAGGATTACGGCGTCACCTACGAGGAACTGGAACCATTCTTCGACAAGGCGGAAAAGGTTTTCGGCACTTCTGGTGAAGCTTACAAAATCAACGGGCAGATTGTCGGAAAGGGGAACGTTTTCGCCCCGTCACGCAGCGACAACTTCCCACTGCCTGCAATGCAGGATGTCTACACCGCCAGTCTGTTCAGAAAGGCAAGTGCCGAGGCGGGCTATCATCCTTATGCCCTGCCAGCCGCAAATGCCTCGAAACAATATACGAATACCTATGGCCTTCAGATGGGGCCATGCAATTTCTGCGGTTACTGTAGCGGTTATGACTGCTACATGTATTCCAAGGCATCACCCAACATCAATATTCTGCCTGCCCTGCGTAACGACCCGGAATTCACCCTGATTACCGATGCTCACGTGCTAAGGGTCAATCTGGACAGCGATCGCCGCAAGGCCACAGGCGTGACCTATCTCGACCAACGTGAAAACCGCGAAAAGACCATTGAGGCAGAACTGGTCATTCTTGCTGCCTTCCAGTTCCACAATGTCCATCTCATGCTTCTTTCCGGTATCGGCAGACCCTATGACCCGGTCAGTAATACCGGCGTTGTGGGACGTAATTTCGTCTATCAGACCATCACAACGTCCCGCGCATGGCTCTCTGAAAACCAGTACACCAACCAGTTTGTCGGGGCAGGCGGCGCAGGCGTCGCCATAGACGATTTCAACAGCGATAATTTCGATCACGGCCCGCTGGGCTTCATCGGCGGGTCACCGATCTGGGTCAACCAGGCCGGTGTCAAACCGATCGCCGCCGCCATGACAGGCGGCGGGAAGTCAGCCCCGCGCTGGGGAGCTGGCTACAAGGCGGGCCTTGTCGACACCTACAAGCATTCGATGGCCATGGACGCGCATGGCAGCAACATGGCCTATCGCGACGTCTATCTTGATCTGGATCCGACCTGGAAAGACAGCTACGGCCAGCCACTTCTGCGCATGACCTTCACGTGGAAGGAAAACGACATTCGCATGAACCAGTACGTCGTAGGCAAGATCGAACCGATCATGAAAGCCCTCGGGGCCAGACGCTACGAGTTGGGCAGGCTCGAACATGGCGAGGCCTTCGATACACGACGCTATCAGACTACCCATCTGGGCGGAGGAGCGGTTATGGGTACAAGCCCACAGGATAGCGCTCTGAACCGCTATCTGCAGAGCTGGGACGTCTCGAACGTTTTTGTCATCGGCTCCAACGCTTTTCCCCAGGGCATGGGTTACAACCCGACAGGCACCGTCGCGGCCCTGGCTTACTGGGCGGCGTATCATATCCGTACCCAGTATCTGTCACAGCCCGGCCCACTGGTCTCACTATGATGAAGCGACTGTCTCTCCTGCTCGCCACGGGCTTTACCGTCATCGGCGCGCTCGCGGTCACCCCGATGGGTTACGCCCAGACGGCCGATCATCGGAGCCTGATCGATCAGGGACGTTACGTGGCTGAGACAGCCGATTGTTCGGCCTGCCACACCCACGACCCTTCCGCCCCCTATGCGGGTGGCAATCCTTTCGTTCTGCCCATCGGCACGATCTATGCACCCAACATCACCCCTGACGTGCAGCATGGCATCGGCACCTATACGGAAGCCGACTTTACCAGAGCTCTCCGTCAGGGCATCGGCAGAAACGGTAAGCCCCTTTATCCGGCCATGCCGTTCCCGTCCTACGCACGCATGACCGATGCCGATATCCATGCGCTCTGGATCTATTTCCGCGAGGGCGTCGCCCCACTTGCCAAAGCCCCGCCAGCAAACACCATACCTTGGCCCCTCTCGATGCGCTGGCCCATGACGCTATGGCGCTGGGCCTTTGCGCCCACACCCAAGGCTGCCATGGCCAATGCCGAACGCCCCTTCGCCTCCGCTGAGATCGCACGCGGGGCCTATCTGGTGGAGGGTCCCGGCCATTGCGGGGCATGCCACACGCCCCGTGCCCTGACCATGCAGGAAAAATCACTCTCAAGTGACCAGGGTGCCACGTATCTGGCAGGTGGCAGCGCTGTCGATGGCTGGACACCGGTCAATCTCCGGCAGGACAACAGAACAGGTCTGGGGCGATGGAGCGAGGATGACATTGTCGCCTTTCTTGCCACCGGTCGCAACCAGCATGGATCGTCTTTCGGCGGCATGAGCGAGGCCATCGTACACGGCACACAATATCTGAGCGATGCCGATCTCCACGCCATTGCGCGCTATCTCAAGACTGAGCTCCCGGCGCGCAAGAAAGAAACACCATGGCAAGCCAACATGACCGTTGCCAATGCGTTGCATCAGGGGCGTCTCCCAGATCATGGGGCACAGGTCTATGTCGACCGGTGCGCCGCCTGCCATCGGACTGACGGTCATGGCTACGCACCAGCCTTTCCGCCCCTGGCAGGCAACCCCACTCTCATGGACAAGGATCCCGGATCACTCATTCTGATCGTGCTGCGTGGCGCAAGCGTACCCGCAACAACCAAGGCACAATCATCGCTGACCATGCCGGGTTTTGGTCACGTTCTGACCGATCAGGATATTGCCGATGTTGTAACATTCATACGCCACAGCTGGGGCAACACGGGTAGCGCTGTCTCGACAGACGACGTCCGGTCTTTCCAAGCGCACAACGCGGAGTGGATCAGGAACACGGCGTCCAATCCACTGAACTGATATTCCGGCACTGAAGATACGCGCCAAACATCTTCAGCGGCGTCAATAAAGAAAACGATAGATCAGGCACCCCTGAAAGCCCCGCCCGCCAGCCGTCACCTCTCCTGCCTGGCGGGCCATATAGGCGCCTCCACCACCTGCCCCGTATTTGGTGGCAGTCAGCCCGAGCAACGCCCCCGCCTTGCCGCCGCCGCCCCAAGGGCCATCGGCGCCATTCCCGGCGAAAACCAGATTGCCGAACTGCCCGTCACTGCCAGCGCCTCCATACTGATTCCATAGAATGCCTCCTGCGGCACCCCCGCCGCTGCCGCCGCAGGAATTCCGTGCGGCCGAAAAATATCCAGCTTCTCCCCCATCGGCAGAAATAAGAGGCTGGCCGCCATAGGTTACGTAACTCGGCCCACCTTTCTGATCCGGACCGCCACCCAGACCGATCGTGACCGACAATGTGCGATCGCGCGCCGGATCGAGTGCATAGATCCCCCATGCATCGCCCCCGGCACCACCACCCGCTCCCGAGAAAGCCCCAGCATCAGGAGAGATAACATTGCAAGATGCACCGCCGCCGCCCGCGCCAATAAGCCGCAGCTCGACCTGTTTCGCCCAGCCCGGAATGGTCAAAAGACCGCTCGTCGCGCAAACAGCGTGAGGCTGACTCACCTGCTGGGCAAAATCCATCGTCGCGAACTGGGTCAAATGCGGCATGAACGCTGCCCCCGGCTGTGCCACAATCCCCGACAGGGTTTGTACGCCAGCAGGAATTGTCACCTCATAAAGGGGCACAACCACAGCACCGGCGACGGCTGGCGGATCGGAAGCCATGACAAACGCGATGCGTCCCGTCCTGCGCGTAGGCAGAGCCTTCCCGCGATTATCCGGTCCTGCCATGGTCTGGTCCGGCTGATCGGCATTGTAGAAAGGCAGAACATCCGGGCTGTCATCCTGCTCGCTACAGAGTGCAAAAAGCGTTAATGTCGCACCAGTCTGAGGCGCAGGAATCTGCTGGACTTCGTCGTTATAAAACAGGCTCGGAACAATCGCGGGCGCCGCTGCGAGCCCCGCAGACACACTGCCGATATGAGAACTATCCAGCGCGTAGGGCGCAATGATCGTTCCCGGCCCGACAGAGACCGACAGATCTGATGACGAGACCACACAAGCAAGACCCGATGCCATAACCGTCTGGCTACCTAGAAGGATTTCCGCAAGTCGTCCCACGCCTTCCTTCGCGTAGCGGCCAAGGCGCAGGAGGTCCGTATCGAAGGGCACGGCGCCTGAATAGATGATTGGACGATCCATTAAGCTTCCATCCTTACCCATGCGATTACGCCGCACGCCTTCACCGCCTTGATGGCGGCGTATAGTTCGAATTGCTGGACCGGCAGTTTCGGAAAAACCTCAATGGCAAACTGCCCGCCATGTCGCGCCCCATACCGGCTGCGCGCAGCGCCATAACCACCCAGATGACACCAGGCGCCACAATCGCGCACTGTCCCCGTTTCAATAATCCGAGGGGCGGCACCAGAGATTTGACGCACAGCGTCTGACACAGCCTGTCGCGTATTGCGCGGCGCTACCAGATCTGCAGCAATGCGCCGACGCAGATGGCTGTCTTTTTCCAGGGGCAGGCGCGCCGTTTTTCCGGATCCGAAATAATCAATAAGTGCCATATCCAGAAAGGCACCACTCGTCGTCCCAAGGCGCGTCTGAGCGCGCACAACCCCCATCAGCCGCCATATATAGGCCAGTACCGCCCCGAACCCGGTCAAGAGCGCCTGCAACACTGGCGCGTCTTCCAACTCATCGCCCCGATAGGCTGGAAACCATCCCTGTGGTAGCAGAAGGCGCATACGGCGAGCGAAATCGCGCGCCGTACCAGGCGCTATGCCCGTGTCATACAAAAGCTTCCGGTCAGTTGCCTGAAGCCCATCCATATCCCGGTCTCGCAGAAGTGCCATCAGCCACCCACCTGCTCAACAGTGAATAGCGGGACGCGATAATCCGTGCCGTTCACGTTCAGATGCAGAAAACCACCTTCTGCCTTCGCAGGTACCGCAGCGCCCGGGCCGGCAACGGGCGATGACATCTGTATTTCTCCGCCCGCAGCAGGATAGAGGCCGAGATTAGGCGACCCGCCATCCCCCTTCTGCACATAGAGTCCCGCAGCAGCGAGACCACTGCCGGCCTGTATATTGAGCGTATTGGTGGGCGACGGATTGGGTGACACAGAAAAGAGCAGCTGCCCCGCCATATTGGTCACAAGCACACCATCATCGGAAAACTGCACACGCTGGCCGTTTGCGGTGCGCGTTACAGTCGAAAAGAGCATGGCCCCGGCATCCAGCCCCTGCACATGTTCCCGCGTTTCTGGTGTGCGCCACTCAATGCCCTGGTTACACGCCATCGAAACCGCGTTTCCATAGCCCCCGTCGTTACCATTCGTTCCGGCAAGCGACGTATTGCTGAACAGAATACCGGTTTTCCAGGAATCAGGATTGTTGACGAAAACAATCCCGGCTTCACAGTCAGACGTGCCTTCGGTCTGCCCTCCACCAGCACCAATCTGTATGGCGTAAGTGCCGCCACCACAATTCGGATGATAGGGGGTCGATACACCATAAGCTGGTCCGCCCAGATTGACGGCCTCAAGCTCCATGACAAAGCTCGGCTGGTAATTGACGCCCGGCATACGCCAGGCCTCACCGTAATAAGCATAGGCTGTAGTCTGGGTCGGGCTCGTCGTATCATCAGCGATCCCCCAGGCTGCCATCCCGATCGAACTGGGAACATGACCCAGCTTGTCGCGTGACTTGAGCGCATCGGACGTACGCGATCCTGCAACAAAGGCACTGTTTCCAAACCGGGCGAGGCATGCCGCCTGGGCATTTTCCAGCGCCCAGGGCCCGATGGACGTCGTCGCCATCAACGCTGAAAGCCAGTCCTGTCGGTCTACGTCCCGCGTATTGAGCGCCGGATAATCGGCGGCAGCGCCAATAAAGAACCGGTCGCCATAGCGACTGACCTTGGCACCTTCCTCGGCGAAGAATTCACCGCTGGCCGGTGAGTCGGCTGGTGCGCCGGCAATCTGGCTTGCTGTGGCATTGAGCGTCTCGACACCATCTGATGTCGCAACGACAAGAACTTCCGCGCCCCCTATCGAGGGGATCGGAAAATAATTATTGAATTTCGGCATTACCCCTCCTGAACGATCTGTACGGAGATCGTGCCTGGGAAAAGCGATTGACTGGCTTCCCCCACAATATCTTCCTGCGCGTTATTCAGACGTATCTGCGCAATCGACAGCACCGCATCACCTGCTGCGGCATAAGCCACGTAGCCAAGCCGACTATAGGCGTAGCCGCCCCCGATACGTGACGCCCGGATATCGGCACTGATGGCCTCGACCAGATTACGCTGCACCGTATCGGCGTCAGCGCCGAGAGTAATTCTCACGACCATTGAAACCGAGACAGGAAATATGACGGGTCGCTGGACGGCAAAGCCGACACCAAGGGCCTTGCAGGCATCAACCTGAGCATACACACGGCGCAGCACCTGATCAGGCACTGCATCGCTCCCATCGTCGACAACAACCGTGAAATACCCCTGACGCGTCGTTCCGTCCGGCGCCGCACCATCAAAGATTGCGTAATCCAGATTATTCTGAGTCTCGGCGATGGCGCTCTCCACCGCAGCACGTGAGGCGCTCGCCTTGGCGGCAAGCCAGAGCGGGAAACGCTGTCGCAGCTGGGCGTCACTCTCCTGATCTGCCCCATTGGCAAAAGCGGCGTCATTGGTGACGATATCAATTCCGGCAACCGACGTGCCCATAAGCGATATAGCACCTGTCGCAACGTTACCCTGAACACCCTCCAGAAGGGCCTCCACAGGCAAGGTAAGCGAGGCCACGCCAGTCGGGCGGACATATCCCCGCGTAACACTCGACCAACGTTCATGGGTCGTATCGGCAATAACCTGAAACGTTACAGCCGCCGCTGTCCTTACCGTGACACCCGGCCGTACCACAGCCGAGATATCCTGATAGGAAAAACAGGTCATTGTGACGGATCCCAGCGCCTTCACGCCGGGCAGTCGTGTCATGCCGAAATCCCCGACAAAACTGTCGCAATCAGCGCCACTCGATGTCGCAAGCCGCGTCCGACACAGCACCTGCATCAGCAGGTATTGAAGCCAGAGCCCAAGCCCCGAAACGCTCTCGACAAGCGCACGCCCTGGCGTTCCGATATCGAGTGTCAGTTTTCCTGCACAGCTCGCCTGCGCCGTAACAATCGCCGTCTGCACAAGGGATGAGAAAGAACGCAGAGAAAACGCCATGAGCTTTCCGATTCTGTACCGGCGCGAGCCGAGCCAGGCTCAGATCGTGCCATCCTGATTGAGTGTGAATGTCTGCCGGTCTGATCCATCGAGCCCGCTATAGGTGATCGTGCACAGATAAGTACCCGGCGCTTTCGCCTGCAATTCGACTGTCACGGGCTGGCTCTGATCGATACCGGCCTCAAGGCCGAGCTGGCTGGTAATCAGCCCATGGGTTTCAACCGCGGCAATAGGCATACCGATACGGGCAGGCAGACCAGCCCCATAATCGACGTGCCAGAGATAAGCACCGGGGTTTGTACACAGTCGGCGCAAGATGGATTGTCGTGTCAGCAGATCTCCCGACGCCTCGCGCAGGCTGCCAGCAGGATCACAAAACAGATCCTCGCCAAACACGTGATAAAAATCGCTCATCCAACAGGCTTTCCCGTCATCCCGTTGGCATAGGGGTGCACATGGGCGTCGAGACTATGCAGATCCGTACGCACATCACCGCCTGAGACAGAGAGATTACCCCCCGAAACCCGTACACCCGCACCGGATATCTCCAGTCCACCTTCCCCCAGACTCATCTGCACTGTCCCGGCACGCAACACGATGGATGATTGCCCGACGACACAGCGCAAGTTCCCTGCCCCGAAAGAGACACCCTCGCGCTGAATATGAAACCAGCCACCCTCCCCGGACTGTCCCTGCCCCTCTTCAGAAGGGGCCCCGCACCCTGTACGCACAAGCAATTCCCCGGGCTGCGCCACCTTGCCCGTCTGGGGTGAAATCGCGGGACCAGCCACCACATCGAAGAGTACCGACGTGATAACAAAATTTTCGCCATCCCCCTCAATCGGCATCAGCAGAACATGAGTGCCGATCGCGCAGGGACATGACAAACGCAGGTCGCCAACCTGCGTCAGCGCCGCATCGGGCAACCAGCCTGTTTCAGTATCATCGGGCTGCAGATGCACCTTCACCGCATGATTGGAGGGGTCTACCGCGCAAACAATCCCATGCACTGCATGAGCAACACGCATCTGGTGGGCTGCTGCCCATACCGGATTATCCATCATACCCCCCTCAGAAAATGCGGTTCCGAAGCGTGACTTCCTGCCGATATCCCTGGGAGAGATCGAAAAAATGATCGACCGCATCCACCGCCAGTATTCTTGGTCGATCTATCACCTCTCCTCCCAGCTTCATGAAATGACGCGGCTCAAGCCCCGCAATTGCTGGCAATGAGAGCCTGGCTTCGCAGGCATGAGAGACGATCCGACGGTGCTTCCCCTGCGCCAATCGCTTGATATCGTCCATGCGCAGGCCAGGCCCCCGAAACGTATAAAGCGCTGCACCCGATGCAGGGGGCTCTGTGGAAAATTCCTGCCCATCGTAAAAGATTTCGCTTCTCGCCCGCTGACGCGAATCCCATGAGCGCACACCAACCGATACGGCCCCACTCAGGCCGAAATCATACCGAAAATGCTGCATCGTCATGCCCTCCGGTTCAAAAACCTGACCACTATCGGCATTAAATGGACGGTTGATGATAATTGCTCGTCCACGGGCCTGACATTCATAGCCGTGATCACGCGCCAACGAAAAAGCCAGATCGAAAGCCGTTTGATAGCGATGCTGCGCACTGGCCGACAAAAGTCTGTGCTCCAGCTGCCAGAACTGCCCGCAATAATAGTCGCCAGCGATATCATTTCCGTTCAGGTCGCTCTGAAACTCCAGCCCGGCAGCCTGTGCAGCCTGCTGCACAATCTCGATAGCTGTCTGATTGCTCCATGAGCGTGTGAGACGCGTATCCAGCAGAAAACAGAGATAGTTCCGACACTCCAGACGAAACGATACCGGATCATTCTCTCGTGTTATGGCATCCAGTGCCCCGTGAAATACGCTGCGCCATTCAGGCTCGCCCGCAAGGCGATCAATTACCTGTAATTCAATATCCGGCCTGTCAAAGCCACTTCGCCCAGTAAGGAGGGAAAACAGGGTAGATCCATCCTGCGCGGCGATAACGATATGCGCCGTGTCGCACCGTTCATATCGCGTGCATTGCAGTCGAAAGCCGCAAACATGCACGCCCTCAGGGCTCGTTCCATCGACAAGAAGCCGAACCTGCCAACTTCGGATCCTGCTCGTCATACCTCTGGTAACCCTCCCGTCTGCCCGACTGACGCCTCATCCGGCAGCAGGATCTGCACCGGCACCTCAATGCCGGACAGATCCGGGTCACTCATCCCGTTGCATGCGGCAATCCGCCACCATTGCAAGGCATCACCAAAATAGCGGACCGCCAGATGGAAAAGCGACACATCGTCACACGTCACCTGTATCTTCATCGCAATTCTCCCGATTCATATTCATGACAGGCCGAAACCCAACGCCATGATTTCAACCGGCCAGAGTGCGCAGTGCCCGGTTCGCATAACTGCCGGCCTCGACACCCAAAACAGACGCCCCGGCATTTTGTGAAAGCAGGGACAGAGCGCCTGCGCCATTCACCGCGCCGGCTTCCATTGCCGCTCCAGCGTCCTGCGTGACTTGTCCTAGTTCACGAGCGGCAACGGAAAGAGGCGCCGTCACCGAAATTGCCGCCGTTGGCACCCGCGATACAGACATGGCCGTCTGCCAAAGCGCGCTTGTCTTACCCAGAGCAGCCTGCGCACGCGCTACCCCACCACCTGCGCTCAGAACCTGCGCAACCGGCATGATTTGACCCGTCAGTGAGGTCAGCATGGTCGTACCAACCCATCCCGCCTCCGACATCTCCCCCAGCAGGCCCGCTATCGTGCTCAAACCGCTACCCAGATCAGCCCCCGCTATTCCCCCCATGCTCAGGGAAATGGCGGGGGGCAAAGCCTCGCGCTCCAGCACAAGCCTGTAGGGACAAATCGTGCCCCGCGCCTGATACGACCAGGTAAATTCGGCAATCCAGACCCTGGCCGATAAATCCGCAACCGAGAAGGAAAGCGCTCGCGAAGCCTCACGCATGGCCTCGACCCGTCTCGCCCGCAGCGTCGCAAGCGGACCGATGAAGCGACCGGTCAAAACCAGTCGCGCGGGATCATTCCCGACAGCATCGATAACACGGCCGCCACCGAGAAGCCGATGGATCACCAGCAGTTGCCGGCCGCCCATCACAAGCTCGTCCGGGACTTCCGCCCCACTGAGGATCAGATCACCCAGCACGACCGGTGCTGACCTGTCGATCAGGCCTATCGCCCCAAGGGCATTTTCCATCTCGAGAAGCGACACACCCATGCGTAACCCTCCTACATCAGCCCGATGCTCATATTCGGATATTGAGGCGTGGCGATCTCATCAATCATTGCGCCGTAACTCCGCATGGATAGCGCGCGGGACATACTGGTCAGTATCGGCAGATATTGCCCATCACTCTGAGACGATCGCTCGGCGGCGCCCCCCCCCTCCTCATGCTGCAAATTCCCGGTTCGTCCAGCCCCATTGCCAACCGAACTCCCCTTCTCACCCGGCAAGGAAAAAGGCGGCAACACTGCCAGATCCCTGTCTCTAGCAACCGGTAGTCGCATTGCGGAAATACCGCGCTCCCGCGGCCCTGAAGCCACGCGAATGACAGAATGGGTCGGTTGCCGTGCCACAGCATCTAGGACCGGGCCTTTCGGCCCAGTCCCTGATGCCGGAGATAACGACATAACGCCGACAAATCTCTTGGCATGTGCCCGCAGGTCTACCCCGGCATGTCCTGTCGAACCGCCCTTGTCTGTCGGCACAGAGAGCGTTTGCCGCGCACCCATACGCTGCAAATGCCCATACGATATCGAGCCAGATCGGCGTCGCAACGTAGTATCAGAAAACGCGACAGGCTTCGTCGCCGCATCTGAATACCTGACGGAGAAAATATCAGAACGGACCGGCATAACAGATGAAAGAACAATACCCCTTCCAGCTTCCGACGTGGCCGGGCGACCAATCAAGGGTTTGAAAGGACCCAACAAATGAGCCCCTGCAATGGCGGAAACGCCTAGCCCTCGCGATCTTCGCGCATCCGATACCTGCGATACCTGCGATACCACCGTGTTTCTCGCTCTGGTGGATAAGGACAGCACAGAACGCGACACTGTTCCCGCAGGAAAAAAAGCCGGAGCGCGGCTATCGCGTAATTGGCTCGCCCGGGCCGAGAGGGCCCTGCGCCGCAGCGGCACAAACGAGAGGCTTCCCCCCGAACGTCTCAGCACCGAGAGCCATACATCCCCGACCTTGCTCCTGAATCCAGGCATATGAAACTGCATGATTTTCCCTCAGCGTGATCAGGCTTGGTCTTGCCGGTAACAGCACGCCTCCCAGTCAAACTGGAATCCGTCCATTTCTGCCATGACAATGCAGGCGGCCACACGTCTGGCCCGTGTCCACCCCATGACGACCGACCACGGCACCCCGTTTTTCACGAGATAAAGCGCCTCACGAAAAACAGGGTGCCGCGTCAGTTTTTTGCTGGCACCATAACGGCGTCATTTTCTTGCACCGCCCCGTCATAAACAGACTGCAATGCTGCAAGCCCGTCATTGCCAATCCTGCGCGCCAGATCCTTGATCTCGTCCTTGGTCTGGGGCATCTGCACCGGCACACCATCAATGGCGCGAACCGAGCAGATCATCTGTGCATAGGCCAACCAGGGTGATGCCGAAGGTCCGGACACAGCGCTCCCCGCCGCCTCGATCAGATCCAGCATGTCTCCCGGATCGAGTTCGCACAGGCTGATCTTGCGCCCCGAACCAAATTCCAGCGTCTCAGGCAACATACTCAAGATATCTTGCTCCTCAGCGAGGCATAGAATTGCACATGCTGGTGAATCATTCCTTCCGCCTGCCAGCGATCCGTCTTCAAGGACAGTGATACACCGCTATATTCCCAGGTGCTGGTCGTGCCATCTGGCTCACGGATATACTGGTAAAGCGTTCCGCTCCCGATACTGCCAGCATTCCAGAAGGCGGCCTCGATCGCTGCGACCAGACTGTCGAGATTGGCATTGGCTCTGGCAATCGTGAAAATCCCGCGCCAGCCGCTGGGGGTATTGAATTCAACAGGCAGTCCATTCAGCGGCGTGGCTCGCTGAATGATCGTATGTTGCTCCGACTGGAACCCGGTCACATCACGCAAATCAATACGTGAACCGTTCCAAAGCAGCGTGATCCTGCAATCCCGCCCGATACTATAGGGGTTCGCCATCAATCACACACTCCCGCTGGCAGTGCTGACGCTCACCGAAGCGCCTCCCTGCAGGTTGATGATGAATTTCTCATTGATGCCCTGGTACTGTACCTGCACATCAGCCTGCACATATCCCGTCGCAATGCGCTCAGTAGGATTATTCGTCGCATCGCAGATCACCGCGTAAGGCAATCTGCCCCCTGTGACACCGAGGATGTTCTGCGACAGCAGGCTCGAGAGAAAACCGAGAAGCGAGGCACGGATATTACCAAACAGTGTATCGTTGATCACACTGCCAACATACTGCCCCATCGTCCCCTGAAGCGCGCGCGCCAGGTAGTTTGTCAGACGGGTATAGGCATCGCTCTGGATCGCCACATTCTGCGACGTGTTATGGCCTGCCCGTATCGACCAGTATTGCCCACCCGGTGACGGATTGCAGATGACGTCAATGCCGTTCTCGATCAGCAGCCCAAGCTCGGCCAGCGTATAACCAAAGCGTGTCGCCTCAAGACCGTTTTTCTGGCTTCCCACAATCCCTGTCAGGGGCTTGTTCAGTCCCGACTGCTCCGGCGAGAGCGCCGCCAGCTTTGCCGCTGCAAAAAGCGCAGGGCTGACAAGCTGCAACCCAAGCGTGTCGTCATTCCACCACAGCCAGTCGCCATGCATGTATTTCAGTGCGTGAGACGATAGCCCCAGTGCCATTCTCGTCTGGACGGCCTGCGCTAACGTCTCGCTTTTCGGGCCCGATACAACAGCGTAAAGCCCTTGATCCTGGCCAAAGCCCAACATCGGCACCATGATCGTGGTGTCCCCGACACCCGCACAGGTGACAACCGAACATCCCTGACTGGTCAGGGCATAAAGCCCGGTTCGGGTATCCGACGCGCCAACAAAACGTCCCGGACCCGGCTCTGCACCGTCACCGCCACCACCAAGCTGCACAACGCCCGGATCGCCAATCGCCGTCTCGGCCGACAGGTCGATCTGCACGAGCGCACGGGTATCGGCAGCAAGCGCCGTCTGCAGAGCCGTCCAGTCCGCGCCTGTATAGGATGAAACCCCCAGTTCCTCATGAGCCACCGTCAGGACAAACATCCCGTCACGATAGCTCTGCTTTGTCAGGGTAACTGAAATCCCGTTGCCCGCCGACCCCGTATAACATGCCGTGATACGCGCATTGCCAAGGGTGCCGCGGGCCGGCGTATCTGTTCCATCAGTTACACGCACCAGGCAAAACTGGTTCGCACCCTGATGCACGGCAATATCTACCGCGACATTGAGGTTGGACGCCCAACCCCGTTTACCCGCGAAGATCTCGCGACATTGCGCAACACTTCCGACAATCGTCGGTACGTCTTTCGGCCCCCATGACGCGCTCCCCACGAGGCCAAGCAACCCGGATGAGATTCCCGCGATAACAAGCGTCTCGGGCTGGGCTATCTGGATATAGAGATCAGGCACAGAGAGCGCAGCCGTATTGAGCGTGCCACTCTGTATGAGTTGTGGCATGAACATTCCTTCCTGTTTTTTTTGAATACCGTCTTGCGGGAGGCGAACGATCCGACGCAGTCCTGGCCGCAAGGCAGAAACTGCAAAGCCGAAAGTCCGGGAAAAATTATCCTCGGGTCAGCCACATCCATCAAAAGACGACGTCTCGCTCACTGTCCCATCCGGCCTCAACTGCCAGCCACGATAGGCAATCGGCATCTCTTCCAACGCGGCCAGCGCCTCAAGGCTGCCCACAGGCGTTTCACCACGCAGAAGATCGGGCGGCACATCGAAGGGGAATTTTGTCCTCCCTGCCTGCATCCATCCCCCGCCTGCAAGCATCCGGGGTGACCAGACAGACACATGATCATCCCAGATGGCTCTCAGCAGCACATCCCGACGAAACAGGTTCTGGGTCTGCATCGCATCCCGGTCTTCTTCACCCTCGAAAACCAGCTGCGCAGCCGTCCCATCAGGCAAAGTCACCCAGTCATCAGGCAGGAGACGTTCTGTAAGAAGCCTGCCCAATACCTCACATGTGCACTCGTTGTCCGTCCAGATCGACACCCGGAAAAGCTGGCTCTGCCGCCGCGTCAAACGCGTGGAACGGGCATACCCGCTCACCCCACCTTCAAGAACCCCCGAAGAGATACGCAGTGTGCCTGCCTCGACGTCACATCCAGTCATTAATGCGGCGAGCGCCTGCACAATATCCTGCGCTGAATCCCGATCCTGAACGACATATCGGGCAGAAATATCCGAGCCGTCATCCCTGGACCACCGCAGCGATACCACCCCCGGTGCGGCACGCCCGGCAATACGTGCAATCGTCGCGACACGGCCTTGCACGTTCAGGTTCACGTCAGGTGGTAGATAGAAACTTTCGGCCCAGACGTCACCCAGAGGACCTGGCAGGCGTTCATAGCGCCCCGAAACCAGGGTTACTGTAACGTAGCTGACCGCCTCCCTGAGTGAAGGTGACGCAAACAGATCCGAGGGCATCAAAGCCCCGGCCCTGAATATCACCCGCCCCTGAGCCAGGCCGGTCGAAGGCTCTGCCACAAGCGCGAAACGCGCGGCACAGCATAGCGCAAGCCCCCGCGCGACAAGAAAAGCACCTGCCATGATCAGACCTGCTGCATGGATAAAAGCGCGCGGGTTCCGTTCTGCGACAGCTCGACGGTATCGACCAGATAACGCGCGCCTTTCTCGTCCATGACCTGCATATAGGGCTTCAGACAAAAACCCGGCATGACCGGCAAATGCAGCATATAGCTCCCTGACCGCAAGGCACCCGGCATACCGCTACGCCGATCCTCGCCCTTGCCAGTCATCCACAGACTGGCCGGACAATGATCGGCCAGCAGACCCTCTGCTCCACGCATCCCCATGACCGATATTTCGCGGTTGCACGCGACAAATAGCGCTGGCCTGAACGGTTCCATTTCAGAAACAAAATAAAACCGCTCGCCCAGCGCGATATAATCACCAATAGCCAGATCCCGCGCATCGCTCAGCCCGTAAGTCATGACCTGACCCCATCCTTTAGGCTTGCGCATACGAAATCCTGCATCGACATCAAGGCACAGATAAGGGGCTCCGACCGCATGACCCAACGGCGTAAGCGGGTCAGTAACCCGATATTGGCGTCCCATGCGCCCGATGCGGCGTGCAACCTGCGCAAACCCGGACGCCACACGCTCCTGAAGCATCTGCATGGCTCATCTCCCGAATTTCTCTAGGTATTCTGCTGCGGTGACGCACGCTCTATCATAAGGAGATCAAGGCACTACCCTGCATGTCGGGGCCCGGTACCACACCCAGAAAGCCGCACACCCTGCGCCGCCACCAGTCAAGCAATCTGACGCGCTCGGATAATTCACGCGTATTACGCGTCCATACCGAGGCTGCCTGCGTATCCAGCGTGTCAGAAGCACGAGAAATTGCCCGTTCCATCTGCAATAGTGTCGCCAGGAAGTAGCGCAGGCGTCGGCGCTCGGAGGACGCAAGCGTATTCAGTCGGAATTCCAGCGTTCCTGCGCTTTGAAAAAACCGCCAGGAACTCTCTCCCGACCCGACATCCCCGAGGGCTGCATACCCGCAGAAGCGCCGTATTTCGGTTTTCTCTTCATCAGAGAGTTGATCACCGGATGGCGGTACGCCGTCACAGGACATATCATCCTCCATCACACCGATCCCGTCTGAAAGTCTGGCCGGAGGCTGACCGATCGACATGGCAAGACCTCCCGGGTTCATCACAGAGCGTCCGTCCCGAGACTCTCGATCACCACGCCACGCTTGAGATAGGCATTGGTCGCTGTCGGGATAATGGAGGCATCGGCCGTCACATCTGTCGGCAGGGCAAAACCACCAATCCAGTACCATGACTGCGCGATAATCTGTTTGAGACGGTCCAGCGGCTCACGGGTGACCATCGCCACACCGTCCACAATGTCGACAAGCGCCCGCTCGGCGTCAGGGATATCCGAATGACCTACACAGGCGCAGTCTCCCTCGACCAGAGCTCCCTGCCCCAGAAGCAACGCACGATGAATCGGCCCACCACCCAGTGAGGCCTGCTGCGGCGCTTCGGTCGTCGGCACAAAACGCACACCCAGCAGTTCAATGACCTGCCCGGACCGGTATTCCTCAGACCCGTAAGCGCCGCGATAGAGATACTTGAAATCGGCATCCCTGAAGAGCGAGAGCAACTGCAGATCGTCAAGATAACAATTATACGCGCCATCGATCATGGGCACGTTGTTACGTCGCAACGAAGCGACACCAGCTAGCACGTTCTGGATCCCCAGCGTATCGCCATCGGCCCTTTTGAGATCTGCCGTTGTCGCCTTGCCGTTGGGCCGCAGCACCAGCGGGGCAGTCGATGCAACAACCGCCATACCCGCCGTGGCATCCGCAACAGTTGCCGAGGCAGCAAGCTGCAACTGCCCGGAGATACCACCAGGCGCCGTCGAGACATTCACCGCGTCCGGGACGGCACCGTTTACCGTGTAGACCTCGCTGCCTATGGTCACAGTCATGCCTGCACTTGCGCCGACAGGCCGCACAAGACCGGACACGATGACAAACTGGAAGCCGCGAATATCGTCGACCGAAACCGTCGTGGTTTTCGCCGTCGCCGTTGACGTCACACGCGTATTACCGCCCAGATAACCACCGACACCGCCAGAAACGCCGCCAAAAAGTGCGTTACGAGCCAACCGGTCCAGCGACTGCATGGCCTGCATGCCATTTGTCTGTGCGTTGGCCAGAAACTGTGAGGCAATGCCAACCCCGGTCGTGACTATGTTCAGATCAATCGTATCGCCATACTGATTGATACTGAGAGTGTATTGCTCGACCGACCAACCACTGGGTGAGAGCCCGTTGTCAAAATTCGTATTACCCGAAGGCAGGAGTGGCGTCGTTACCGGTGATTTGAGGCTCTTGCGCGTTTTCGTCAGCGTCTCACCAATCGCATTGGGAAAAACCTCACGATCCGCAATCGCTCGAAATCCAGGGCGGGAATGAAGCCCCGTCTCGAACTCGCGTGCCAGAAAACCCTGCTGAATGGCAGCACGAAGCTGCTCGGGAAAATTCTCGATACCCATCTCTAGTCACCCCAGACCCGTATTTCAGATAATTCCGGCAAGAAACTGCCGCTTGCGCAGGGCATAATCATGCGCAGGCAATTGACGCGCATCCTGCCCCTGGGCTGGTGCCGGCTTCGGCACGTTCCCGGCACTTTCCTGCGCCTCGCCCGACAAACGCTGTCCCGTTTCCCGAAAAAGAAAGCGTCGCGCCTCGCGTGCATCACGCAACACCTTCTCAACGCCCTGCGGCGCCCCTTCTTCAGACCAGGTAATGGCAGCGCGATCGACATGAGCCGCCACCAGATCAGGGTCATAGGCCCCAAGCCGCGCAGCTTCAGCGCGCAGCGCCCCCGCAAGCACAGTATCGCGCGCGGCCGCCTTTACTCTGGCCAGTTCCTCCTCATGCGCCTGAACAAGGGAATCCCGTTCAGCAGCAAGTTCAGCAAGAGAGAGACGAAGCGCATCGACATCATCCACCATGACCATTTCCCCCTACAGGGTTTATTCGGGCCGCCTCTGCAGCCCTGATTTTCGTCCACTCGGCAGCCGGGTCAGCAATGCCGGCAGCACTGGCATAAAGCCGGGCCGCTGTTTCACGGCTCAACAATCCCCCCGACTGCGCTGCACAAAGCCCTTGCGCGAGCGGCAGCAATTCCGATTCATCAGCAGTGAACCAGGCTGGCCAATGCAGGGCGATTCCTCCCGCATCGAGATTCCGATAGGTTTTCGTCCCGATCTGTATCCCTTCGGGCATAACCGACGAGAGATGACAGAGCAGGCGATACAGTGGCAGCACACCACCCTCGCCATAAGCACCACGCAAACGATCAGCCATCCAGATCAGGGGCTGACACATCAACTCCATGGCACGGCCGGATTGTGGAGCTCCCAGACGGTCGCCATGCATGCGGTTACCGTGCAACTGCTCCAGCACCAGCTGACGCAATTCACGGTAATGCGCCAAAACTGCACCTGCAGCAGCACCATTGATTTCCAGCAGCTTGGCATCGCCTTCGGGCGGCAGGGTCAGGGCGGAGGCTGCCCCTCCCTGTCGCGCCATGCCTTCGGGAATGTCCGGCGTCTTGAGCACGAGCGTCGGGTCGGAGCCGTATTTCAGCCCCCGCCCGGCTTGTGAAAGCAGATAATCGGCTTCAATGACCGTATCGATCGCTTTCTCGAAGCTACATTCCCCCTCAGCCTCGCCACCAGTCCCGCCGAAATTCCTGATCCATATAATCGGCACCAAGCCAAAACCGTGATGATGCGACCGCTCTTCATCAGGTGGTGCATCCCCCTCCTGATCGACGGGATAGGGCACAAAAACCCGCACGCAATCACGATCCCAGCATCGGTGCCACCAGAAGCGCATGGCCGCACGCTCAGGCGCGATAGCATAACCACTCAGCCGCAATGCCTGCCCGGTCACGACATAGCGTTCGGTCACACGCAGCAAGGCACCCACACGATCCCATTCAGGCGTCAGATAAGCTGTTTCAAGCACGCGAGGCATCGGTCTGGAGCCCACAAGCTCGATCCAGAGCGCTACCGACCCAACCGATCCACGTATTGCCGCCTGCGTCATGAGTGACGCCAGACCCGCCTCACAGGCAAAACGGTTCAGGACATCCGCCGTCTCCTTTTCGCTGGAGACAGCAAGCGGCCAATGCGTATGGCCGAATAAAAGCGAGACCGCTTCATCAACAACAGTCCTGCACAGATTGGTCCGTACAGAGGGTCTCCGCTGGGAGAGGGGGATATATTCCCCCGCCGCATTACGCTCCGTCGCAAAAGGATAGGGCAGAACATCATACTGCGTTCCATCCAGAACCCTTTGCAGGGCCAAAAGCCGCAGCGTCCTTGGAGAAAAACCCGGAGGAGAGGCATATCGTCCCTGAAGCGCCACCCAATCCATGTAACCTCCCTTATCGTGAAAGACTGAACCACCCCCGGTCCTGCCAACGGCCCGACACTGCCTGAGGCTCGATCATCAGATCGCTCAGCGCCCAGATCAGCGCATCCGCGCGATCGGGCGAGGCTGCCCCGCCAAAACCTCGGTTCGAGAAGAGACAGAGCTGCGATTCAAGGGCCGAAAAGCGCCCATGATGGATCACACGTCCCTGCTCATAGAGCGCCGCAACAGGCTCGGCGCGCGCCGCCTTGCCACGCGATGCCGTCACCATTCTGAGCGCAGCCTTGGGATCAACACTTCTGAGCGTCGCCTCCACCAGAGCCCCACCAAAATTGCGTTCCGCCACAATCCTGTCTGCCTGCCAGAGCGCTGCCGCCTGTATGGCCCGACGTGCCCACCCCATGGGCGTGTCGCGTGTCGAGCAATCCTCCAGCACATGCCCGATCCCGTTGTGATCAATGGCGGCCACAACAATACCGATTTCATCCGCACCCAGATCCGAGGGCCCGGAAGCCCCTGAGGGATCGATCGCCACGACGACACGCTTCATCTGCCCAAGAAGGGCATCGCGCCGCTGATCAGAAACAGGTTCAGCGCGCTGAAACATATCGACCCGCCAAAGCGCACCCTCGATAACGGTCTGATACTCCCCCAGCAGAAAACGCCTCCGATCGCGTTCGGGCAGTGCATCCAGCTGGCCGAGATAGGCCTCGCTGAGATTGGCCCTGTTCTGCTCAGGATTCATGACCATTGATGCATAGAGCGAGGGGTCCGCATGGCGCATACCCGACCGTGGCTCGATGCCGCTCTCGAAAACGGCGTATAACCAGTGATCGGTAGCAGGCGGATTGGCGTCGATATATTCCCGCGGCATCAAGGCACAACGCTGTGCCAGACGCGTCAGCAACATGTTCCGCGCGCCATAGCTTATCTGACTGGCTTCATTGAGATAGATCGTCGCAAATTCCAGCCCGAGAATTTTTTCTGTACGCGCTGAATCATCCAGCCCCCCAAAGAGGATAGACGATCCGTTGGGAAACAGGATCCTGTTGCTCTGCCCGTCCCATTTATACCGATGCCGCGGAAAACAGCATTGCATGACCTTTGGGAACGTATCCTGGATGATGCTGGCTCGCAGTGCATTCTGGCGGTGCCTGAAGACCCCATGCCGCGAATGCGGCTCCCGCAAGGCCCTGACAACCAGCGCCCGGATCAATACAAATGTCTTGCCCGAGCGCGATCCTCCGCGAAGAAATATATGGCGGGCCCCACTTCCAAGCAGGCGATTGGCCTCTTCCTGAACAGGTGTCAGTGCAAAACGCGGCTCAGAGCGTGTCATCACCCTCGCCCAGGGTCAGTTCCGGCTCGGGCTCGTCGCCTTTTGTCGGCACATCCCTGAAGCTCGCCGGGCGATGCGCCCGCAGCAGCATACGCAGCAGCCCGTCGCTGTAGCGTTTACGCGTCACCGGATTACCCTCGGCATCACAAACAAGCCGCCCCCCATAAAGCAGCGGCTCTTCGTAGCCGTGTATGGCTCTTCGTCTCGCCTCAGCTTCCAGAAGGTCTGTCGCCTCCTCCAGTGCCTGCTTCCATTTCTCGCAAAACAGTTCGTCGCCCCGGCGCCAGTTATAGGCCGTCTTGCGATCAATTCCCGCAGCCCGTGCCGCCTCCGACACATTGGCGCTCTTTCTCAGATGATCGAGAAAGACGCTCTGCAAGCCCTTGCCTCTGGGGCGCCCCCGGATGGCGCATCTGCTGTCCATTTCAACTCCGTTGCCTGAGCCTGGGGAGTAGTGCGTTGAAAAACCCTGTCCGTGCCAACACCGAACCCGTCTCATAACGATACCAGATCATATGATCAGACCTGCCATGAGCCTTATAATGGCGTCGTATCCGCATCGTGGTCCGCAGCATCGGGTATGAGGCTATCTCGACCTATACCGTCGCAATCGCAGATGACATCAACGGCGCGATCCCGAAGATCCGATCCCTTCACGGTCTGTCGCTGCCATCTCACGCCTTAGGCGTTGTCTGATCTGCGCAACACAGGCTGGACGTACCGAGCCCAGTCGTACGAGGCCAAACTTTCTTCGGAGGCAAGGCACCGCTCTCACCCTCATATCACCCGAGGGCAGGTTCGCTTCTGCGATATCGCCCCACCCCAAGACCAGATCCGCACGATGGCGCAATTCCGATGCTGCGATCACCGGGCTCAGAACTGCATTCTTCAAACCGGAATGCACGACGACAAACAGGAGATTTCTGCACACAACCACATCCCCGACATTGATATCGGGATTTTTCATATGTAAGTATTTCAGTATTATTTGTTTATACTATATTTTGTTTATTTTTTCAATGTTTTTATTATTATAATATTCACAGAGCCATTCCAGTGCGAGAGCGCATTGCGCTGCGGTCTTGGTTCTCGCCTGAGCACGCGCCCCTGCAGGGAAAATCAACCGTGCCATATCAGGAAAACTCATCTCCCTGATCAACATCATCTCGATCCGGCTATGCAGACCATCTCCCATAAGCGCGTGGAGTTGTCGCAGTCGCGCTGCGCACTTGCCCCGTCCGAGCATCCAGGTGTGGATATCGCCTTTTTCCGCGACCGTCCGCGCCCCTTGCACTTCGACCACCCCCCTCTCGGCGTAGTCATATTCTGCGCGCCAGCGCTGCGCCGCCGCCACCTCGTCGTCCCCGATATCGCCGGCCTTGTACAGCCAGGCCACTGTTGACCATAGCCGAAGCGCCTCACCCTCTCGTCTGAAATGATGACGACGCATCCTTTCAGGCGTGGGCGTGTTCTCGTCCGGAAGCTGATCCGCCTCGCTCTTCGTCATCCCAGTCCTGCTCCACATGTCCAGACGCCGCATAATTCAGCCTGACAATCGCAACGTCTCAAATCACCGGACGCGCCGACCCATACCCACAGACCTCGTGATAGGCAGGCGCTCTACCCTCGGGCCACAAAGCGCCCCAACTCACCCTGTGACCTGCCGGCAGCGCTCCAGACTCATCGCGCTCACATTCCAGGGCCACCACCCTGCATCGCGTGATTTCCGATGCACACACGACCGTCTGAGACATGGGTTTACTCGCGTGACAGCCGGATGATGCGCCTTTTGAAGAACACCCCCTTTTACGTTTCGGCCTGAGCGCCCCCCTCGCATCACGATCCATACTCATGAGCATTCTCGCCAGCTCGGCACCGGTCGCGGCCCGACTGGGCTTTTCCGCGGACATTTTCATGATACCCACCTGATTCATTCCAAAATATGGCTAAGTGCCACAAAATCAGTCCTGCCTAGGACTGATAATTCCCCTCTGGATTTGGCAATGAGCCATTGCTATGAATGCCTCATGGCCAAAAACAAACGTCCCGACTCGCTTGCGATTGTTCAACGCGCCATCGGGCGTCGTATTACCTGGGCGAGAGAACTTGTCTTTCCCAATCAGAGCGAATGCGCGCGCCTACTGGGCGTGGATGCCTCGACCCTGAACAAGATCGAAAAAGGCGATCGCGCACCTAGCGTGTTCCTCATCATGTCTCTCTCCAATCGCTTGCGGGTCTCGACCGATTTCCTCCTGAAAGGGGCTCTGAACGGTCGCACGGATGAGGAAATGGCTCTCCGCCTGGCGGCTCTGCACCCAGAGTTGGTGCTCCAGCAGCAGGACATGGCGTCTCACACGGACAAAAGCACGCCTTGCGGCATGCAAGAGGCGCCCAGGAAACAAGATCAGGACCATTCGTAGCGTCCTTGTTTTTATCGCACATCCAGAAAACAGCCTTCTTCGTACGCAGATAAAGCGCCTGAAGCGGGACGCAGCAAGAACAAAACGAGAACATACGCGTTCTCAACCATTCCTTGCGCCTCGCGCCCTTGCGTTTTGATCAGCAACAACCGACCAGCTGCGCCTTGAAGCCGAACTGACTTCTGGACGATTAACGTCTTATTAATGGCATTGTGCCATAAAGTCAAGAATAGATTATGGCGACAAGCCACAAGACCGGTGCAGATGCGTTCTGCAACCATTCTCTAAAACAACATTTATGCGACATTTTATGTCAGCGCCTATACGATCCGAAGATGAGTAATCTGAATAAGTAATGATTGGCGTCAACGCTATGCTATCATTTTCTTAATGTTAATTCGGATTAATGCAACAACATAAACTGCCGTAAGGCATCTTTCCTTCGTACGAGAAGAGAGCGCATGAATTCATGAACGCCATCGTCGTAACTGCCTTAAGGCGGCCCCTGACCTTTGTCGTCTTTTCGATCCTGATTCTGATGTTTGGAATCATGTCGATCTTCAAGACGCCAACCGACGTGTTCCCCGAGATCAAAGTGCCCGTTGTCTCGGTCATCTGGACCTATCCTGGTCTTCTACCAGCGCAGTTCGCGGGCCGAATCACCTATAATTTCGAACTGGCAGTTACGACGACTGTGCAGAATATCGAGCACATGGAGTCGAACTCCTATTATGGACGCTCGATCGTCAACATCTACTTCCAGCCCGGCACCCCTGTCGGCACGGCAGAAGCAGAAGTGACAGCCATTTCGCAGACGATTCTTCTGGGCCTGCCTCCTAAAGTTCCGGCCCCCATGGTCGTGGCGCTCAACCCGTCTCAGGTGCCCGTCATCGCGCTTCAGATCACTTCCGAGAAGCAGACACCATCCGATCTGTTCAAACTTGGCGTCATCCGTGTTCGTCCGCTCCTTGCCACCGTTCCTGGTGCCGTCGTCGCCCATCCCTATGGCGGCATGGACAGCTTCGTGATGGTGTCTCTCAATCAGGAGCAGCTGCGCGCCCATCACCTTTCGGCTGCCGATGTGCAGGCAGCCCTTACTGCGCAGAACATCGTCCTTCCCGCAGGTGATCAGAAGATCGACGCCACGGACTGGATGGTCCAGACGAATGCCGCCCCGGAATCGATGGAAGATATTGCTGCCATCCCGGTCAAGCGCGTTGGAAACGCCGTCATCTATATCCGCGATGTGGCCGATGTGTACCGCGGCGGCCATCCCCAGACCAACCTCGTGCTCGTCAAGGGGCGTCAGGGCGTCGAGATCATCACACAAAAGGGCGGCACTGCTTCTACGCTCGACGTGGTGTCGGCCACGAAGGCACTGCTCCCCCGTCTGCGCGCCATCTTGCCGCCAGACGTCCATGTTTCCGTGCTTGCCGATGCCTCGATCATGGTCAAGGATCAGATCAAGGACGTGGTCCGAGAGATGGTTACGGCGTCGTTTTTGACCGGCATCGTGGTGTTGCTCTTCCTCGGCTCGTGGCGTTCCACCGTCATCATCGCCACCTCGATCCCACTGGCTATTCTCAGTTCGATCATCGGGCTCGGTTGGGCAGGTCAGTCCATCAACATCATGACACTGGGCGGTCTTGCCCTCGCCGTCGGCATCCTCGTCGACGACGCGACAGTGATGATCGAGAACATCGATACCCATCTCGAAATGGGCAAGGATCTCGAACTCGCCATCATTGACGCCGCCAATCAGATCGTCATCCCGACCTTCGTTTCGACCACCTGCATCTGTATCGTGTGGCTACCGCTCTTCGAGCTGTCCGGGGTCGCGGGCTATCTCTTCATGCCCATGGCGCTCGCCATCATGTTCGCCATGATCGCGTCCTTCATCCTGTCGCGCACCCTGGTGCCTACCATGGCGAAATTCCTCCTTGCCGGTCAGACTCATCATGCTCACGGGCATGATGACCATGCTCCAGCACCCAAGGGTTTCTTCGGTCGGTTCCAGCGCGGTTTTGAACAGCGCTTCAACAATTTCCGCGAAGGCTACAACACGCTTCTCACGCGCTGCGTCACACACCGCGGCATGTTCGTCGGCGTATTCCTTCTGATCTCCATCGCCTCCATGGGGCTCTACAGTGTTGCAGGCCGTGACTTCTTTCCCGAGGTCAAATCCGGCGCACTGCAGATGCACATGCGTGCCCCGCTCGGCACCCGTATCGAGGTTGCTGGCCGCATCGCCGCCCTGGTCGATGATCGCATCAATCAGCTTCTTCCCGGCAAGATCGAGAACATCATCTCCAATTGCGGCCTGCCTGAAGGACCGCATAATCAGGCCTTTATCCCGACGCCAACCGTCGGAACGCAGGACTGCGATCTGACCATTGCGCTCAAGGATGAGGAATCACCCGTCTGGGATTATCGCGCCCTGCTCCGCAAGGATCTCTCGGCACGCTTCCCCGGCACAGTTTTCACCTTCCAGCCCGCCGACCTGACCGACAAGATCCTGAATTTCGGTTCGGCCGCACCGATCGACATCCAGCTCTCCGGCCCCAGCGTCTCGGATAACTACAATTACGCCAGGCACCTGATCGGCAAGATCCGCCAGATCCCGGGCACGGCTGATGTGGTCATTCAGCAGACGATGTCCACCCCCACTCTCATGGTGAATGGCAACCGTACCTTCTCACAGGCAACCGGCCTGAGCGAAAACGATCTTGCCACCAATGAACTCCTGACCCTCTCCGGCTCGGTCGTCGTCGATCCACAATTCTGGCTCGATCCGGTCGACAACGTGACCTTCCCACTCAACGTTTACACGTCTCAGGATCAGCTCACGCATCTCACCGATCTGCTGACTGTCCCTGTCGACAAGGGTGACGGCAACCCCAATGACCAGACGCAGCTTCTGGGCGCTATTGCCGATGTCGTGCCCACCGGCACACCGGGCGAGGTCTCGCACTACAACTCGATGTCCGAAATCGACATCTATGTGAATGTCGAAGGCACCGATCTGGGCAATGTGCTCGACGCCGTAAATGACACCATCGCCAAGGATGCCCCTAACCTGCCACGCACAACTGCGGTCGATGTCCACGGTCAGGCCACCACGATGCACAGCGCCTATGCGCAGCTCGTGATCGGTCTGTGCGTCTCCATTGTGCTGATCTATCTGTTGATTGTCGTGAATTTCCAGTCCTGGATGGACCCATTCATCATCATCACGGCGCTCCCCGGCGCATTGGGCGGCATTGCCTGGGCCCTGTTCCTGACCGGCACCCGCCTGTCGGTTCCTGCCCTGACCGGTGCCATCATGTGCATGGGCACGGCCACGGCCAACTCGATCCTCGTCGTGTCCTTTGCCCGTGAGCGCCTCGAGATCCATGGCGACGCGCTACGGGCCGCCATCGAGGCTGGTTACGGTCGTATCCGGCCGGTTATCATGACCGCGCTCGCGATGATCGTTGGTATGATTCCGATGGCCACTTCAAATTCCACCAATGCGCCGCTCGGTCGCGCCGTTATCGGCGGACTGATTGTGGCTACCATCTCCACCCTGCTCTTCGTGCCCTGCGTCTACGCGATTCTGCACAACCGCTCTGCCCGCCAGAAGGAAACCGTCTAATGGCCACCTCCCCCAAGATCATCGCTGTTGCGGGAGGATGCGTCCTCGCGCTCTGGGTCGGCGCACTCGTTGTCGGTCGCGTCCACCACAATCACGCCCTCGCCGCTGAAACGGCGCAGAACGCCATTCCAAACGTCGCGGTGCTGAACCCCGTCCAGTCACCTGACAGGGTAGCCCTTACCCTCCCCGGCAATATCGATGCCTGGTATCAGGCCCCGATTTACCCGCAGGTCTCGGGCTATGTGAAAATGTGGTTCAAGGATTACGGTGCCCATGTGAAGGCGGGCGATGCGCTGGCCGAAATCAACGCACCCGCACTGGATGCACAATACGCCCAGGCCCAGGCCGATCTGAATGCGGTGCTTGCCAAGTACCACCTTGCTGCCGTCACAGCCGAACGCTGGCGCGCGATGGGCAAGTCGCAATCTGTTTCAGGCCAGTCGGTCTCGGTCTCGAATGCCAATGAGCAATCAGCCAGAGCCGAAGTCGATGCCGCACAGCGCAACGTCGACCACTTCGCCGCACTGGAAAAATTCAAGACAATCGTGGCTCCCTTCGATGGCATCGTGACGTCGCGTAGCATCAATGTAGGCGATTACGTTCATGATGGCGGCGGCAATCTCAACAGCACGGGTGCAGCATCCGAACTGTTTACCGTGGCCGACGTGCACAAGCTGCGCCTTTTCGTGTCCGTGCCGGAGGTGTTCTCCTATATTCTTCAGCCCGACATCACCGCCGATGTCAGCGTGCCGCAGTTCAAGGACAAGAAGTTCCACGCGAGCTTCCTGACCACAGCACGCGGCTATGACCCGAACACCCGTACCGTGACCTCTGAATTCACCATGGAAAACCCCGGTGAGGTTCTCTGGCCCGGCACCTTCGCCTCGGTCCAGCTCAAGGCCCACAACGAAACGGCCCACCTGTTCGAGGTCCCGACCTCCGCCCTCGTCTTCGAGGAAAAGGGCATGCAGGTCGTCGTCGTGAATGACGACAATACGGTCCATTACAAGAACGTCGTCGTAGGCCGCATGGCGGATACCTCAACCGAAATCCAGGCAGGCATCTCGCCCAAGGATCGCATCATCGCCAACCCGCCAGCCGACCTGCTGGAAGGTGACAAGGTCAACGTCACCACACCCCAGCGCGGCTACAACCAGTCCGGATTCGGGGCCTCGGAATGACCACAAGAAAGATCAAGAAGCTGGCTCTGGCCTGCGGCACGGTTCTGACAGCCTTCGGTCTGTCAGCCTGTGACCTCGCGCCAACCTACAAGCCGCCCACCTTCGTCGTGCCAGCAAGCTGGCACGGCCAGGGCCCCTTCGCCACAGCCACCCCGGCCGATGCCACACTGCCTACCAATTGGTGGACATTGCTGAACGACCCGCTTCTCAACCAGATGGAAGCGACGCTCACAACCTCCAATGCTGACCTGCAGGCCGCAGCCGAACGCTTCATTCAGGCACGCGCCCTCGTCGTTCAGGCCCGTTCTGAGCTGCTCCCTCACCTTGCACTCGGTGCCGGTGCCTTTGACAACAAGCAGTCCGAAGACCGCCTGTTCCGATACAAGGGCAACATCACCGAGACGGATGAGGAATATCACGGCCTGGCCTCCTGGGAGCCCGATTTCTGGTCGTCCATCCGTAACCATGTGCGCGCCCAGAAGCAGTACGCGCAGGAAAAAGCCGCCGACTTCGCCATGTCACGGCTGAGCCTTCAGGCTGAGCTTGCTTCCGACTACGTGCAGTTGCGCGGCTATGATGCGCAGATCGCCATCTACAACCAGTCGATCGGCTATTATCAGAAGGCTCTGCAAATCACGCAGAACCAGTTGCTGAACCAGGCTGCCCCACGCCTCGACGTGGCCCGTGCCCAGGCGCAGCTCTACTCGACACAGGCCGCCGAGCTTGATGTGCAGGCCGCCCGTGAAGTCACGGAGCACGCCATTGCCATCCTGACCAATGCCTCACCCTCGTCATTTCATATCGCGCCGACGCAGGTCATGGGCTTCCATCAGCCCAACCTCCCCGCCGGCGTCCCGTCCGAGCTGCTTCAGCGCCGCCCGGACATCGCGAGCGCCGAGCGCGAGATGGCTCAGGCCAATCGCGAGATCGGCATTGCCCGTGCTGCGTTCTACCCGCACATCTCGCTTCAGGCTGGTGGCGGCTTCGCCCAGAACGGCTTCGATCTCGCCAATCTGGCCAACTCGCTCTGGTCCTACGGCGCCTCGTTCGAGCTCCCCATTTTTGAGGGCGGCATGAGACGCGCCGAACTCCAGCATGCCTGGTCGGCCTATCGCGAGACACGCGACAACTACCGCAGCAAGGTGCTGGACTCCTTCCGCGAAGTGGAAGACGGCCTGTCACGCACCAGCCGCCTCGATCAGGAAAATCGTACGCTTGAAAAAGCCGTCGACGCGACCCTGGCGACCCAGAACATGACCATGACGCTCTATCAGGGCGGTGTGGGCACGTATCTCGAAGCCATCTTCGCCCAGGTCCAGACGCTGGAAACCCGCATCCATCAGATCGAGGTGGCAACACGTCTCTACCAGGCTGATATCGGTCTGGTCCGCGCCCTTGGCGGCGGCTGGAACGTGAAGCTCCTGCCCACGATGGATCAGACGCTCTCCATCACACCGCTGCAATATGACGATCTGCACCACCCGCAGCCCGTTGGCGGCGTCAATATCTCACAGCACCCCGAGCAGTTCGAAAATCTCAGCAGTGCCGCCCCTCAGGCACCTGCTGCCGCAACGGGCAAAACCCTTCGCCCGATGTACGACCAGTAAACCCCGACCACCTTCGGCGTTGTCCGCCTCAAGACAACGCCGGGGCACCTTTTCTGGATGGCAGGTTCACTCTGACGCCTCGCCCGACCAGCGCGATCCACAAAATCAGGCGCAAGACCCACCATCCCCGTCGCGGCCCATGTCTCGCCGAGCCGTTCAATCCGCCTCTATATCCGTCCGGTCCTGGTTAGAAAGACGGACATCATGCTGCTCTGATGGGAAAGTCCCGGAGATGCGTGGATAGTGCCACCCGTCTGATCCACAAGGATCAAATGACCCTCAGTCCCCGGCATCGGCCAGCGAGCCCACCAGCAGCGACGGCACCACAAGATTTTTTTGACGTTCAGGCCCACCTGTCAGTACCCGACATCGCGCTGGACACAGGCAGGGATAATACCCTGATCGTAGAACGCTTGCAGGTTACGCGCCACAAGCTGCGATGCCGTGCCCGTCTGGGTCGGGGCAGAAATATGAGGCAGTACCGTCACCTTGGGATGACTCCACAACCACTCATCCTTCGGCAGGGGCTCACGCTCGAAAACATCCAGCACAGCATGCGACAGATGCCCACGGTCAAGCGCCCTACCCAGCGCCGCCTGATCGATAATCGGACCCCGGGCAAAATTGATGAGTGATGCCCCCTCGCGTATCTGCCCGAAACGCCAGTCATCAAGCAGTCCACGGGTTTGCGGCGTCAGTGGCAGAAGGACCACAACAATCGCACTTTGCCTCAACAGGGCTTCGAGCCCGGATGGACCGTATGTCATGGGGATATCCGCCGTTGCCCACGGCGTGCGGCTCCAGCCCGTCACGGGAAAGCCGTTTTCCTTCAATCTCTGCGCAGCCGCTCGCCCCAGATTCCCCATGCCCAGAATACCGACAGGGCGGTCCTGCGGTAAGACGAGCGGATGCTGACACCAGCGCGCCTTTGTCTGCTGCTCGCGATAAAGCGGCATGTCGCGATGCAGATAAAGCGTCCAGGCCAGCACCGCCTCTGACATCGTAAGCGCCAGCTGCGGATCAGTCATCCTGACAATGCGTATCGCCGGGTTCGGCATTTCCTCGACCAGCCGCTCGACCCCGGCCCACAGACTTTGCACCCATTCAAGCATGGGTAGGTCGGACAGATCAGCCGGATCCGGGTTGGCGACCACAGCCATACGCGCCGTACGTCGCTCTCCGTCTGTCAGGTCCTCAAACGGCATGACCCTTATATTGTTCAGGCAGGCATTGATCGACTCAAGGCTCTCTTGCCTCTCGCGCGGCGTGATCCGCCCGCAAAAGGGCACTATGATGGTCATGACGCACGCACCTTTCTCCGAGCCGCTGGCGCAGCTTTCTTCTTCTTGACGGGTGCTTGCACCTCGACGGCCCGAGGCGGCAGGAGCGGCCCGAGGAAACGCCCGGTGTGGCTCCCCTCGGTCGCTGCAATGACCTCTGGTGGCCCCTCGGCAACGATCCGTCCGCCACCATCACCGCCTTCCGGGCCAATATCAATCAGCCAGTCCGCCGTTTTGATCACGTCCAGATTATGTTCGATCACGAGAACGGTATTCCCCTGATCCACCAGCGCATGAAGCACATCCAGCAATTTGCGCACGTCCTCGGTGTGCAAACCTGTCGTGGGCTCATCCAGAATATAAAGTGTCCGTCCCGTCGCCCGACGTGCCAGTTCCTTTGACAGCTTGACGCGCTGGGCCTCGCCACCCGAGAGCGTCGTCGCCTGCTGGCCCAGCGTGACATAGCCAAGCCCCACCTGCTGAAGGATCGCCAGCCTGTCACGAATACGCGGCACCGCATGGAAGAAGGGCAGAGCCTCATCCACCGTCATGGCCAGCACATCGGCAATCGATTTACCGCGGAACTTCACATCCAGCGTCTCACGATTATAGCGCTGTCCCTTGCAGGTATCGCAGGTCACGAACACGTCGGGCAGAAAATGCATCTCGATCTTGAGCACACCATCACCCTGGCATGCCTCGCAACGCCCACCCTTGACGTTGAATGAAAAACGCCCCGGCTTGTACCCGCGCGCCTTGGCTTCAGGCAGTTCGGCAAACCAGTCGCGTATCGGCGTAAACAGATCCGTATAGGTCGCCGGGTTGGAGCGCGGCGTCCGTCCGATAGGGGACTGATCGATGTCGATAATCTTGTCGAGATGCTCCAGCCCCTCAAGCGCCCTGTACGGCAACGGCGACTGGTTGGCCCCCATCAGCTCACGCGATAGCGCCTTGTAAAGCGTGTCGACCACGAGGGTCGATTTACCACCACCCGACACCCCGGTAACGGCCACAAAGCAACCCAGTGGGAAACGCGCCGTCACGTCATGCAGGTTGTTGCCGGACGCCCCCACAAGGGTCAGCATGCGGTCCCCATCGCAGACGCGACGCTTTTCCGGCACCGGGATCACACGCCGGCCAGAGAGATAATCTCCTGTGATGCTGTTCTCGTTCTTCGCCACGTCCTCAGGACGACCACAGGCCACGACTGTGCCACCCAGCGCACCCGCCCCCGGCCCCATATCGATCAGCCAGTCGGCAGCCCGGATCGCATCCTCGTCATGCTCGACCACAATAACCGTATTACCGAGCTTCTTCAGCCGGTCGAGCGTCCCGAGCAGACGCTCATTGTCTCGCTGATGCAATCCGATAGAGGGTTCGTCGAGCACATAAAGTACCCCGGTCAGCCCCGATCCGATCTGGCTCGCAAGCCGGATACGCTGGCTTTCTCCACCCGAGAGCGTGGCCGAACCTCGTGAAAGAGTCAGATAATCGAGTCCCACATCATCCAGAAACCTCAACCGGTCGAGGATCTCACGCAGGATACGCCGCGCAATCTCGGCACGCTGCGGCGTCAGCGACGCCTCGACGCCCCCGAACCAGTCGAGTGCCCGCCGGATGGTCAGATCGGAGGCCTGCGCGATATTCAGGTGGTTCACACGCACGCAAAGCGCTTCAGGCTTCAGACGCGCACCATGGCAGGCATGACAGGGAACGTCGGACTGATAGCGTGACATTTCTTCACGCACCCACATGCTGTCCGTCTCGGCCAGACGACGCTGCAGGTTACGCATCACCCCTTCAAAAGGCTTGGTGAGTTCGTAAGCCCGCTTGCCATCCTTGTAGGTGAAAAGAACCGAGTCTTCGCTTCCCTCAAGCAATGCCTGGCGGAAATGCTCACCGAGCTTTTTCCAGGGGGTTGTCATCTTCTCCCTGAAATGACGCGCCATCGCTTCCAGCGTCTGGTCGTACCAGGGCGTCTTGGCATCGCGCCAGGGGGCGATCGCTCCCTCGGCAAGAGACAGATTCTCGTCAGGGACGATCAGCCGCGCATCGAAATGCGTCTCTGTACCTATCCCGTCGCATACCGGACAGGCACCCATCGGCGCATTGAACGAGAACAGACGCGGCTCGATCTCCTCAAGCGTAAAGCCACTCACCGGGCAGGCAAACTTGGCTGAAAACACGATATGCTCGCTCGCGCCTTCCTCTCCAGCGCGACGCACCTGCTCGGCATAGGCTACGCCATCGGCAAGGCTCAGCGCTGTTTCAAAACTGTCAGCCAGACGCGACTCGATACCCGGCTTCACCACCACGCGGTCAACCACGACCTCAACCGTATGACGCAGCTTGCGGTTCAGATGGGGGGCTTCAGCAATCTCATAGGTCTCGCCATCGACCTTCACACGCGTGAAGCCCTTGCGCTGAAGCTCGGCCAGCTCCTTGCGATACTCCCCCTTGCGATCGCGAATTACAGGGGCCAGCAGCATCAGCCGTGTACCCTCTTCCATCGCCATCACACGATCGACCATTTGGCTCACCGTCTGTGCCTCGATGGGCAGCCCTGTGGCCGGCGAATAGGGCATACCGGCACGTGCCCAGAGCAGGCGCATGTAGTCATGAATCTCGGTAATCGTCCCGACGGTCGAACGCGGGTTTTTCGATGTGGTCTTCTGCTCGATCGAGATGGCAGGCGACAGCCCCTCAATTGAGTCCACATCCGGTTTGCCCATCAGTTCCAGAAACTGGCGCGCATAGGCCGACAGACTCTCGACATAACGCCGCTGCCCCTCAGCATAGATCGTATCAAAAGCGAGCGACGACTTGCCGGAACCTGACAGCCCCGTGATCACCGTCAGCTGGTCCCTGGGAATATCGGCGTCGATATTCTTCAGATTATGCACGCGGGCACCGCGCACACGAATGGACTGGTTGTACGGCAGATCAGACATCAGCACCACGCAAGGCAGATTGGGGGACGGAAAGACGAGAACGTTTCGAGACCTATGTAGGATTGCCCCCCACAGGATTAAAGTCGGCAGCCATGCCGCCCGAGGCGTGACGCCAGCGTCGGGCTGGGCTAAGATGGCTCGATTTTCAGTATTTAGGGTCGGTCGCCATGGCAGGAAGTGTAAACAAAGTCATTCTGGTGGGAAATCTGGGCCGCGACCCGGAAACACGCAATGCCCAGTCCGGTGCCAAGATCGTCAACCTGACCGTTGCCACCTCCGAAAGCTGGAATGACCGCGCCTCGGGCGAGCGCAAGGAGCGCACCGAATGGCACCGCGTCGTGATCTTCAACGAGCGTCTGGCCGATGTCGCCGAGCGTTTTCTGCGCAAGGGCCGCAAGGTCTATGTGGAAGGCCAGCTTCAGACGCGCAAATGGACCGACCAGGGCGGACAGGAGCGCTACACGACCGAAATCGTGCTCGACCGGTTCCGTGGTGAGCTCACCCTCCTTGACAATAACCGCGATGGTGAGTCCGGTGGTGGCATGGGGGGCGGCTATGACAGCGGCCCATCACGTTCCTATGGCGGCGGCAATACCCCGGCTCGCAGCGGTGGCAATGGCATGAGCCAGTCTCCCTCGCGCAATCAGGGTGGCAATAACGGCGGTGGCTGGGACGCACCGGGTGGCGATCTGGACGACGAGATCCCGTTCTGATCGGCCCCTTTCCACGCCTCTCTCCCTGATCGACACATCAACAAGACGGACCTGCCTTGACCGACCTGACGCCGCCAGCCGCACCCTTTGACCAGATCCCGGTGACCATTGAGGAGGAAATGCGCTCCTCCTACCTCGCCTATGCCATGTCGGTCATTGTCTCGCGCGCGTTGCCGGATGTCCGTGACGGCCTCAAGCCGGTCCATCGCCGCATCCTTTACGCCATGCGTGAAAGCGGCTTCACCTCTGACAAGCCCTATCGCAAATCGGCCCGTGCGGTCGGTGATGTCATGGGTAAATACCACCCCCATGGCGACAGCTCGATCTATGACGCCATGGTGCGCATGGCCCAGTCCTGGTCGATGCGCGTCCGTCTCATCGATGGTCAGGGCAATTTCGGTTCGGTCGACGGCGACAGCCCGGCCGCCATGCGTTACACCGAAGCGCGTCTGGCCAAATCGGCGTCCTTCCTGCTCGACGATATCGACCGCGACACGGTCGATTTCCAGCCGAACTACGACGAAAGCGAAAGCGAACCCAAGGTTCTGCCCGCCGCCTTCCCCAATCTTCTGGTCAATGGTGCCTCCGGCATCGCCGTCGGCATGGCGACCAACATTCCGACGCATAACCCCGGCGAAGTCATCGACGCGACACTTGCCCTGATCGAAAACCCCGAAGCCACCCTTGATGATCTGATGAAGATCATCCCCGGCCCGGATTTCCCGACCGGCGGCATCATCATGGGCCGCCGTGGCATCCGTCAGGCCTTCGAGACGGGCCGTGGTTCCGTACCCATGCGCGCCCGCGCCGAAATCGAGGATATCCGCAAGGACCGTCAGGCGATCATCGTCACCGAAATTCCCTATCAGGTGAACAAGGCAACGCTGCAGGAAAAGATCGCCGATCTCGTCCGCGCCAAGGAAATCGAGGGTATCTCCGATATCCGCGATGAGAGCGATCGCTCCGGCATGCGTATCGTGATCGAGCTCAAGCGCGACGCGACACCCGAAGTGGTGCTTAACCAGCTCTATCGCTTCACCCAGCTTCAGACCTCGTTCAGCGTCAACTGCCTTGCCCTCGATGACGGCAAGCCCCGCACGATGGGGCTCAAGGACGTTCTGGAAGCCTTTATCCGCTTCCGTGAAGACGTCATCCTGCGCCGTGCACGCTACGACCTGAACAAGGTGCGCGATCGCGGCCATCTGCTCGTCGGCCTCGTCATCGCGGTCGCCAATATCGATGAGGTGATCGCTCTCATCCGCAGCGCCCCCGATGCCGCCACCGCACGCGAATCCCTGATGGCCCGCGCCTGGAACGCCGCCGATGTGCAGCCGCTCATCGAGCTGATCCATGACGAAGGCAATGTCATCGTCGATGGCAAGGTCCATCTGACTGAAGTGCAGG
The DNA here is from genome assembly GCF_057319415.1 of Asaia sp. A2. Taxonomy (NCBI): domain Bacteria; kingdom Pseudomonadati; phylum Pseudomonadota; class Alphaproteobacteria; order Acetobacterales; family Acetobacteraceae; genus Asaia; species Asaia sp. A2. The sequence continues at coordinate 8,593 of NZ_JBXWTO010000004.1, read as the reverse complement.
CCCGCGGTATTCTCGAACTGCGTCTGCAGCGCCTGACCGGTCTGGAGCGTGACAAGATCCAGGGCGAGCTGAGCGAGGTCGCCACCAAGATCAACGAACTGCTCGAAATCATCGGCAGCCATGTCCGTCGCATGGAAGTCATGCGTCACGAGCTGCTTCTGGCCCGCGCCGAAATCGCCACCCCGCGCATGACCGAAATTTCGGATGCGCTGGGCGACCAGTCGGATGAAAGCCTGATCGAACCCGGCCAGATGGTCGTCACCATCACGCGTGACGGCTTCATCAAACGCACACCGCTCGAAATCTTCCGCGCCCAGAACCGTGGCGGCCGTGGCCGTACGGCAGCGGGGCGTCGCGGTGACGATGTCATCGTCAACAGCTTCAACGCCCACACCCATCAATGGGTCATGTTCTTCTCATCGGGCGGCAAGGCCTATCGTGAGAAGGTATGGCGCCTGCCAGAGGCCTCCCCCACTGCCAAGGGTCGCGCCCTAGTCAATCTCCTGCCCGACCTCGGCGCAGATTCGATCACGGCCATCCTCGCTTTGCCGCAGGAAGAAGAGCAGTGGGAAGATCTGCACCTCGTCTTTGCCACAGCCAGCGGCAATGTCCGACGCAACCGCCTGAGCGATTTCAAGAACATCCGCGCCTCCGGCCTGATCGCCATGAAGCTCGATGAGGGCGACAGCCTGGTGGGTGTTGCCACCTGCCGAGAGGGTCAGGATGTGTTCCTTGCCACACGCAAGGCCCGTTCGATCCGCTTCCAGATCACCGACGACACGCTGCGTGTTTTTGCTGGTCGTGACAGTTCCGGCGTACGCGGCATCCGCCTCGCCACCGGCGACGAGGTCAACTCGCTTTGCATCCTCAACCATGTCGATGCCAGCGTCGAGGAACGCTCTGCCTATCTGCGTGCGGCCAATGCCAAGCGTCGCGCTGAAGCGGCCGCCAATGCAGCCAGCAACGAGGAAGAGATCGAGGAAATCGCCTCTGACGATGCCGATGAAGCCATCGATGCCGGTGATCTGACGCAGGAGCGCTTTGACGAGCTCGCCGCTCAGGAAGAAATCCTGCTCACCGTCACCGATGCCGGCTTCGGTCGTCGCTCTTCCGCTTACGAATATCGTGTCAGCGGCCGTGGCGGTCAGGGTATCGCCAATATGACACTCACTAACCCCAAACGCGGTCGCGAGGTTGTTGCGACCCTGCCTACGCTTGACGGCACCGACGTCATGATGGTGACCGATGTCGGACGCCTCATCCGGGTGCCGGTCTCTCAGGTGCGTGTCATGGCCCGCCAGGCCAGCGGCGTCACCCTGTTCCGCGTCGGTGCAGAAGAGCGCGTCACCAGCATCTTCCCGGTTGCAGAATCCGAGGGCACGGATGCCGATGACGCCGAAACCTCACTTGAGGAATCGGATGCCGCGGCCTCCGGCGTGCCGGACACAGCCCCCTCAGAGGCTCCCTCATCCGAGGCCACTTCCTCTGGCGATACAACACCGGATGACAGTGCAAACTGACGCCTCTTCGAACGGTCAACGTGTCGGGTTTTATCCCGGCACGTTCGACCCGTTCACCCTGGGCCATCTCGATATCGCCCACCGTGCCCTGAATCTCGTCGATCACCTCGTCATCGGCGTGGCACTCAACCCCGGCAAGGCGCCACGTCTTTCGATTGACGAACGCTGCGCCTGTATCACCGAGACCTTTGCCCTTGAGGGCATCACGCAGGTCAGCGTGGTTGCCTTCAGCACCCTCATGGTCGATGCCGCCCGTGCTCAAAAGGCGCGCTTCATTATTCGCGGGCTACGCTCCGAATCCGATCTGACCAGCGAAATGCCCATGGCGGCCATCAACCGGAATCTGGCCCCTGAACTCGAAACCATCTTTCTCACCGCACGTGAGGAGCATCGTCTGATCGCCTCCAGCCTCGTGCGCGAGCTTCTGGCCTATGGGGGCGATATACGCCCCTATGTGCCAGAGAATATTGCCCGGCATCTCTTGCCCAATGCGGCAGAGAAGCCGACATAGGCCGCGTGGCCTTTCAAGGCTCCGCAAACACAAGGATAGACATCAATGTCCGAGACCAATAACCGCCTCGTCATGAAGCTCAAGACCGGCGATGTCGTGATCGAACTCCGCCCCGACCTCGCTCCCCTGGCTGCCGAGCGCCTGCGCACCCTCTCCGAGCAGGGCTTTTATGACGGCGTGAAGTTCCATCGCGTCATCGAAGGCTTCATGGCTCAGGGTGGCGACCCGACCGGCACCGGCTCGGGCGGCAGCGACCTGCCTGACCTCAAGGCCGAATTCACGCGTGAAGCCAAGTTCGAGCGCGGCACGCTGGGCATGGCCCGCACCATGAACCCGAACTCGGCCAACAGCCAGTTCTTCATCATGTTCCAGCCCACCCCGTCGCTTGATGGCCAGTACACCATCGCCGGTCAGGTCGTGTCGGGCATGGAGCATATCGACCAGGTCAAGCGCGGCGCTGGCGCCTCGGGCATGGTCAAGGACCCCGATGCCATCATCTCCATGCGTCCTGAAGCCTGATCAAGCACGTGACGGCTGTAAAAGCCGCATGAAAACCGACTGAGCCCGATTCAGTCGGTTGACGGCCTCTGGCTCATATTGTAGCCAGACGCCTCATGTGAACCGGTAGCTCAGCCGGTAGAGCATTCGACTTTTAATCGAATGGTCGTGGGTTCGAGTCCCACCCGGTTCACCACTTCCCAAAAAAATCGTAGAAACAGCCATCCCGGCGAAAGTTTGACAATTGTCCTTCTGTCCATCGGGCGTGTTTCCCCCTGTCCGGATTGCCGTACAGAGCTAGACGTACGGTCGCGGTCACCAATGACAGCCTGCTTTCACGTCAAACGCGCAAGACCGCTCTCAGCAACTGATAACTCATGCCTTCCTGCCTATTACCGCCACAGCAGGACCCAACAAGCGGCTATCGCAACAGGTAACAATACATCCGAGCCTTTCTCTTTCCCGTGAGCGATCCATCCTGACGCCAAGGCACCCCAACCCGAGAGAATTTCGAGACAGGACAAAGCATGATCAGCAAAATGCCGTCATGCGCCATGCCGTGATCCTTATCACCGTCATCATCAGCGCCAACATGTGCGACCGCAGGGGTGATACGCTCCAGCCGCACGTTCTCACCATGTCTGCTCCGGAAAACGCCAGCCTCTCGTTCGATCTGCATGAAGGGGTCGCCTGCCCTGACTGAAGCCTCAAAATCAGACTGGTAATTCCAGATCCGCTTTCACTTCTTCCATTACGGTATAAGTATGCGTCTGTCGCACTCCCGGCAGGCGTGTGAGCGTCTTGCCCAGAAAGGCACGATACGCATTCATGTCCCGCACCCGTGCCTTCACCAGATAATCGAACCCACCCGCCACCATGTAGCATTCGCTTACCTGCGGTATGGCCAGCACGGCTTTCGCAAATGAATCGAAAATATCGGCACTCGTGCGATCCAGCGTCACCTGCACAAAGACCAGCAATCCCAGGTTAACGGTCTCGGGGTCCAGACGCGCCATGTAATTCCTGATCACCCCGGAATATTCGAGCTTACGGACACGCTCAAGCGTCGCAGCAGGGCTGAGGTTCACCAGCCTTGCGAGCTCTACATTGGTCATACGACCGTCCTTCTGGAGGATTCTCAGAATCCTGCGATCAATCTCATCCAGTGCCATTGCCGCCTTCGAATTATATTCGGTAAAATTATCATAAAGCGATTATTATACGGCGTTGTCGACCTTCTTCCATAACTCATTTGGTACAAATCACCATAAGGGATCATAAACAACCAGCAACGATATGGCCTGTGATGAACGCACCCTTTGCCGCCTTCCGTACGATCGCTCCCGAACGTTCCGCCTTGCGTCAGGCAATCACCGACCATACGCGTGCTCCAGAGCCCGAACGCGTGGCAGCACTGTCCATCGAGGCAACACTTACGCCTGCACAGGAAGCTGCTTCGCGTGCCACGGCCCGCACACTGGTCGAGGCGCTGCGCCGCAATGGCACACCTGGGCTCGTGCAGGGACTCATCAGGGAATATGACCTGTCCTCTCAGGAAGGTGTCGCCCTGATGTGCCTCGCCGAGGCCCTGCTGCGTATCCCCGATACCGCAACACGCGACGCCCTGATTCGCGACAAGATCGCCAAGGGCCACTGGCAGGGCCATATCCGCAAGGGAACGCCACTTTTCGTCAACGCCGCCACTTGGGGGCTGATCGTCTCGGGTAGTTTTCTTTCAACCAAACAAGCCAGACGCCTGCCGCAGACACTCGACACCCTGCTCAAGCGCTGCGGCGAGCCTGTCATCCGTCGCGGTGTCGATATGGCCATGCGTCTGATGGGTGAGCAGTTCGTCACCGGACAGACCATCACCGAGGCCCTCAAAAACGGGCGCAAGCTTGAGGAAAAAGGCTACCGCTACTCCTACGACATGCTTGGCGAAGCCGCGATGACGGCAGAGGATGCCGCGCGATATTACCGCGACTATGAAACCGCCATTCATGCAATCGGCAAGGCTTCCAATGGTCTGGGCGTCTATCGTGGCCCAGGCATCTCCATCAAACTTTCCGCCCTGCACCCACGCTATACCCGGCTCCAGCGCGATCGCGTCATGGCGGAGCTTCTGCCAAGCGTCACAAAACTGGCCCATCTCGCCTGCGCCTACGACATTGGCTTCAATATCGACGCCGAGGAGGCCGATCGCCTCGAACTCTCGCTCGATCTGCTCGAAGCCCTCTGTGCAGATGAAGCCCTGAAAGACTGGAAAGGCATCGGCTTCGTCGTTCAGGCTTACCAGAAGCGCGCGCCCTTCGTGCTGGACTGGGTGATCGACCTCGCCCGCCGCAGCGGCCACCGACTCATGGTCCGACTGGTCAAGGGTGCGTACTGGGACAGCGAGATCAAGCGTGCCCAGACCGATGGGCAAAGCGATTTCCCGGTCTACACGCGCAAGGTTCACACCGATATTGCTTACCTCGCCTGCGCCAGAAAACTGCTGGATGCACCCGATGCCATCTTCCCACAATTTGCCACGCACAACGCCCAGACGCTCGCCAGCATACACGCCTATGCCGGGCCGGAATTTTCCATCGAGAAATACGAGTTCCAGTGCCTGCATGGCATGGGCGAAGGGCTTTATAATGAAGTCGTCGGCCCTCATAAGCTCGATCGCCCGGTACGCATCTACGCGCCGGTTGGCACGCATGAGACACTCCTGGCCTATCTTGTCCGGCGCCTCCTCGAAAACGGGGCCAACTCTTCCTTCATCAACCGCATCCAGGATCCGGCGATTCCTGTCGAGGCACTGATCACAAGCCCTGTTACCCTGGCAGAACAGGAAACATCCCGCTTCACCGTAGCCCTGCCTCCCGCGTTGTATGGCGCTGAGCGGCAGAATTCACGCGGCCTCGACCTGTCTGATGAGAACACTTTACGCGACCTTGCCGCGGTCTTCACGGCCACACCGGTTCCGGTCCCTTCCGAAGGCGAAGCCATCATCAATCCCGCCAGCACCACGGAGATCGTCGGCCATATTGCCTTTCTCTCCCCGCAAGCCATTGACGAGGCCCTGACACGCGCGGCAAGCGCCTTCCCCAGCTGGCGCGACACAGGTCCTGCGCAGCGCGCAGCCCTTCTGGAAAAGACAGCCGAGGCGCTGGAAACCGAAACACCGCGCCTCATGGCCCTCATCATACGTGAAGCCGGCAAGACACTGGCCAATGCTGTGGCCGAGATACGCGAAGCCGTCGATTTCCTGCGTTATTACGCTGCCCAGACACGCCATCTTGGCTCTGCTGCCCAGCCCTTGGGGCCCGTAGCCTGCATCAGCCCATGGAATTTCCCGCTGGCCATTTTTGTCGGGCAGGTTGCCGCCGCTCTGGCTGTTGGCAATACAGTGCTGGCCAAACCTGCCGAAGAGACTCCTCTCATCGCACAGGAAGCTGTCCGTCTGATGCATGCATCCGGCATACCGCAGGATGTCATCCAGCTCATCCCGGGCGATGGTCGCGCGGGCGCACAACTCGTCGCCGCTCCGGGCATACGCGCCGTGCTCTTTACCGGCTCGACCGATGTCGCCCGCCTGATCCAGAAGCAGCTCGCAGATCGCCTCAACCCGGATGGGACATCCATTCCCTTCATCGCCGAGACTGGCGGACAAAACGCGCTTATCGTCGACAGCTCAGCCCTGACAGAACAGGTCGTGACCGATGTGCTGGCCTCGGCTTTTGACAGCGCTGGCCAGCGATGCAGCGCCCTGCGTCTGCTCTGCGTCCAGGAAGAAAGTGCAGACCGCCTGCTGACCATGCTCAAGGGCGCCATGAAGGAGCTGCGGACTGGTACGCCAGAAAAGCCGGAGACCGATATCGGACCGGTGATCAGCGCAGAGGCTCACGCAATGATCTCAGCGCATATCGACGCGTTCCGGGCAAAAGGACATGATGTCTTTCAGACAACCGCTACCCCCGAAGCACAGAGCGGCACCTTTGTCCCCCCCACCCTTATCGAGATCGGCGCTGTCTCCGATCTGGAGAGGGAGGTCTTTGGTCCCGTTCTGCATGTCCTGCGCTATCGGCGCGAAGCGCTGCCCGACGTCATGGCCGCCATCAACAGCACAGGATACGCTCTGACCTTCGGTGTTCATTCGCGCATTGATGATACGATAGAAACCCTGAAAACCCAGAGCCATGCGGGGAATATCTATATCAACCGCAATCTGGTCGGGGCGGTCGTGGGTGTGCAGCCCTTCGGTGGCCACGGACTTTCAGGCACAGGTCCCAAAGCAGGTGGCCCTCTCTATCTGCGCCGACTGCTCGCAGAGCGTCCGGCACTCTCGCCGGCCTTCCTGCACAACCTTCCCGCCGAAGCCAGGCTCTTCGCTGACTGGGTCGCCACGACGCTTCCCACGATAACACTCCCTGCCTGCGACAACACCCCTCTCGGCACATCCCTTTCACTCAGTGGCCCCGTGGGTGAAACCAACACATACTCCCTCGCCCCCCGAGGCACAGTGCTTTGTGCAGGCCCTACAACGGCAGATTTATGTGCTCAGATTCTGGCGGCACTGGCTGCGGGCAATCGCTGCGCCATTCCTGCGACGCTACTGCGCGCGCTGCCAGAACGTCCTCCCGGTCTGGAAGCCGCAGTGTTCCCCATGCAAGACAATACGCTCATCGATGTCGCGCTGGGCAATGGCAATTCATCGTTCACAACGGACCTGCTCCAGAATCTTGCCTCCCGCAAAGGCCAGATCGTCTCCCTTCATGGGCCCGACGCATCAGGCAGCTATCCTCTCGAATGGCTGGTGCTCGAATATGCCTGCAGCACCAACACCACCGCCGCAGGTGGCAACGCTGCGCTCATGGCGCAGGTCTGACAATGAGTCCGTCGCAGGGATAAACCAGTCCCTGCGACGGTTCAGAGTGCGTCCATGATCAGAGAGGCAACCTTCTCTGGAAAAACGATTTCGGCATCATGCGGCACGGCTTCGCCGTGATAGTGCCAACCCGGCTGCGCTCTCGCAAAGGCGCGGCTGGGCTCGATCGACCCTAAAGCCGGATTTTCGTAGGCAATATAGGTAACAGACAGCCCCGCTCCGGCTGGCCGCTCCAGGCGTGCAGGCGTCTCATAAGTGCCTACGGGATGAGGGCGCAGATGCCGCATGAACCATGCTTTTCGATCAGCATCAGGCAGAAACACAGCATTCTCAGGGGGCACTGGAAAGGCCACATCCGCCCCACCGACACGGGCGCGCTCGCGCCGTATCGCTGCCATTCCCTTCGGTAGAATATCAAAGGCAGAGAGTCCCGGTTGTGCGATCAGGGCATCCAGATAGATGAGCTTCGCAATACGATCCCTCATCCGGTCAGCCACGCAGCTGACTACCATTCCGCCATAAGAGTGCCCCACGAGCGCGAAACGCGGCAGATCGAGCATGTCGATAACACTCAGTATATCCTCGATATGCGTCTCAAGTGTAATCTCGCGTGAGAGAAGATGCGCCCGATCGCCTGTCCCGGTCAGAGTTGGTGTGATGACCTGATGCCCCGCATGCTGCAGAAAAGGCGCTACATAACGCCAGATCCAGCCACCACAATGCAGACCGTGCACCAGAACGATCGGCACTTTGGGTTCGGCCGCCGCAGCATCAGAAACCATACTAAACCCTGTCACAAACGGAATGACTGCAAGAACATCTCGACGCTGCATGAACGTGAGCCCTCTCTATGGCCCCATCCGGGTTTAATACTTTGTCATGAGATATTTCGCGGAAACAAGACCGGAGGCCATCTGTACCGAGGATTTGATTATCCTGTACCTGGGTCGCGCTGATGGCGGTATTCGTGCCTGTTATGGGGCGGTGAGCGTCTGCCCCGCAGGAATCGAGGAACGCCAAAAATGCCTCGTGCTGTTAAGCTGAGGCGTCGTGTCTGTATTGGGGGATTTTGGTTGCGGGGGCAGGATTTGAACCTGCGGCCTTCAGGTTATGAGCCTGACGAGCTACCGGGCTGCTCCACCCCGCGAGGGTGTTGGGGTGTATTTTGTGGGGTGGATCAGGGGACCTGGC